>JASHRZ010000542.1 GCA_030037055.1 Alphaproteobacteria bacterium | reverse complement strand
TCAGCCCGCGCGAGTTCGGCGAGGACGCGATGGCGGCGCTGCAGGCCTATGAGTGGCCGGGCAATGCGCGCCAGCTGCGCAACGTCGTCGACTGGCTACTGATCATGGCGCCGGGCGACGCAAGGGAGCCGATCCGCGCCGAGATGCTGCCGGCGGAGATCGGCTCGATCGCGCCCGCGGTGGTGAAATGGGACAAGGGCGGCGAGATGATGGCGCTGCCGCTGCGCGACGCGCGCGAGATGTTCGAGCGCGAATACCTCCTGGCGCAGGTGACGCGCTTCGGCGGCAACATCTCGCGCACCGCCGCTTTCGTCGGCATGGAGCGCTCGGCGCTCCACCGCAAGCTCAAATCGCTCGGCGTCTTCAACGGCGACCGCCCGGCGAAGCTCGGCGCCTGAGCATGGCGGTGGTCGCGGCAAGCGCGGCCTATGAGAGCTGGATGCGCAAGCGCATCCCCGTAGTCGAGCGCGACCTCGCGCTGAAGCATGCCCGCATGGCCGAGGCGCCGTTCTTCTTCCTGCGCGCCACCTTCTATCGCTGGGTCCCGCTCTGGCAGGAGGCGTGTCCCGACCTCGCCGCTACGCCGGAGCTGCTGGCGGTGGGCGATCTCCATGTCGAGAATTTCGGCACCTGGCGCGATGGGGAAGGGCGCCTCTGTTGGGGGGTCAACGATTTCGACGAGGCCTTCGCCATGCCCTACGCCATCGATCTCGTGCGGCTCGCCACCAGCGCGCTGCTGGCGATCCGGCAGCAGCATCTGCGGCTCGGCGCCGAGGAGGCCTGCGCCGCCTTGCTCGCAGGCTATGGCGATACCATCGGCTCCGCCAGCGGGAACCCCTTCGTCCTCGAGGAGGAGCATCCCGCGCTGCGCGCGATGGCGCTCGGCGAAGAGCGCGATCCCGTCCACTTCTGGGCGAAGCTCGGCGCGGCCCGGACGGCGACAGCGCCGCGCGTTGTGCGCGAGCTGTTGTACCAAGCGATGCCGGAGGTCGAAGACAGGCCCCGCATCGCCCATCGCGTCGCCGGGCTCGGCAGCCTCGGGCGGCCACGCTATGTCGCGCTGGGCTCCTGCCAGGGCGGCATGGTGGCGCGCGAGGCGAAGGCGATGCTGCCTTCGGCCTTCGCCTGGGCGAAGGGGATCGCCGCGGAGCGCTGCTATTGCGGCGATCTCGCCGCGGCCTCGATCCGCTCGCCCGACCCGTTCTACTGCACGCGGAAAGGCTGGGTTCTGCGCCGCCTCGGCCCGCATTGCTCGAAGATCGAGCTTTCCGACTTTCCCAAGCGGCGGGCGCCTCTCGTCATCCTGAAGGCGATGGGGCGCGAGACCGCCAATGTGCATCTCGGCAGTCCGGCCGCGGTGGCCGCAATCCGCCGCGACTTGAAACGCCGCAAAGGACGCTGGCTCGACGATGCCGCTGTCCGGATGGCGGAAGTGACGCTGGCGGAGTGGAGGGAGTGGCGCCGGGCGAGAGGATAACGGTGGCGCCGGCGGCCGAGGGCACGAACCTATGGGTGTGGAAGGCTCGGAACAGGAGGTCAGCTGCAGGGCGGTCGTGCAGCTCCGAAACGTCGTGCTCCCGCGCCCGCATGGTGAACTGCGCCTTTGGATGCTTATCGGATTGCCATGGGCTGTGAAGGTTGCCGGCTCGTCTTTTCCGCTCCCGCCTCCTATAGTGCCCGCCTCGCGCCCTTGCGTCCTGTTCCGCAGCCCCATGTCCCGCATCGCCTATGTCAACGGCCGCTATCTCCCACATAAGCGGGCGTGCGTGCACATCGAAGACCGCGGCTTCCAGTTCGCCGATGCCGTCTATGAGGTGATCGCGCTGCGCGCCGGCAGACCAATCGACGAGGAGCGGCATCTCGCACGGCTCCATCGCTCGCTGGCGGCGCTTGAGATCGCGGCGCCGATGAGCGATGCCGCGCTCAAGACGGTGATGCGCGAAGTGATCCGGCGCAACGGCATCGCCGATGGCATTCTTTACCTCGAGGTCTCGCGCGGCAGCGCGCCGCGCGACTTCGCTTTCCCCAAGCGCGCCAAACCGAGCCTGGTGATGACCGCGCGCCGCCAACGCCTCGCCGCTCGGCTGGTGGAGGAAGGGGTCGGCGTCATCACCGTGCCCGACCTGCGCTGGGCGCGGCGCGACATCAAGAGCGTGTCGCTGTTGCCCAACGCGCTCGCCAAGCAGCAGGCGAAGGCGGCCGGCGCGTATGAGGCCTGGCAGGTCGACCGCGACGGCAATGTCACCGAAGGCGCCTCGAGCAATGCCTGGATCGTGACACCCGATGGTGAGGTGGTAACCCGCCCGGCCGATACCGGCATCCTCAACGGCGTCACCCGGCAGGGCCTCATCGGCCTGCTGGGGCGCGAGGGGCTGCGGCTCATCGAGCGCCCCTTCAGCGTCACCGAGGCCAAGGCGGCGCGCGAGGCCTTCCTTACCAGCACGACGAATTTCGTCCTGGCGGTGGTGTCGATCGACGGCACGCCGGTCGGCAACGGCCATCCCGGCTCGCTCACGCGCCGGCTGCGCCAACTCTACGACGCCTATGTCGCGGCGCAGGGCGGGGTGCGATGAAGGTTGCCGCGCCGCGCCCGCGCGCGCTGCTCTTCGACTGGGACAACACGCTGGTCGACAGCTGGGAGACAATCCACGAGGCGCTGGCGGTCACCTTCGCCGCGATGGGCCGCGAGCCCTGGACCCTGCAGGAGACCAAGTTGCGCGTCGCCAAAAGCCTGCGCGACAGCTTTCCCGCGCTGTTCGGCGCGCGGTGGGAGGAGGCGCGCCGGCGCTATCTCGACGCCTTTACCGCCATCCATCTCGCGCGGCTGAAGGCGGTCGACGGCGCCGCCGAGATGCTGGCCGAGCTGGCGCAGGCGGGCCTCTACCTCGCCGTCGTCAGCAACAAGACCGGCGCGGTGCTGCGGGCAGAGGCCGAACATCTCGGCTGGACCGGGCATTTCAGACGCATCGTCGGCGCGGGCGACGCCGCGCTCGACAAGCCGCATGCCGCGCCGATGCTGCTCGCGCTCGAAGGCAGCGGGATTGCCTGCGCGCAGGCGTGGTATGTCGGCGACACCGCGCTCGACGTGGAATGCGCGCGCAATGCCGGCTGCGTCGCCGTAGTGGTGGGCGCGCGCGTGCTCGAGGAGGAATCCTTCGCCCGCTTTCGCCCGGATCTGCATTTTCACGATTGCGCCGACCTCTTCCGCGGTCTCAAGGGGTTGTGATTCCCTCGCCGTTACCAATTTGTTATGAATCGAGCGAGCGTATGATGCTTTACCCCGCCAAGGGGGTATCGCTCCGACCGACCTCAAGAACCGAATAAGGGGAACCCCCATGTCGTCGGAAAAGTCGCAAAATGTTCAGGACGTATTCCTCAATTACGTCCGGAAGAACAAAACTCCGGTCACTGTATTCCTCGTGAATGGCGTCAAACTCCAAGGAATCATTACCTGGTTCGATAACTTTTGTGTTTTGCTGAGGCGGGACGCTCATTCGCAGCTCGTCTACAAACATGCGATCTCGACTGTAATGCCGGCGCAGCCGATCCAGCTCTTCGAGCCCGGCAAAGAGGGCGACGAAGCCTGACGGCGGCAGCACGGGACGGCCACAGTGTCTCGACCGGGCGCTGCCTCGTACTTCATCCGGTCCTGAGGCTCGCGCCGGGCGCCCGGGAGGAGCGCGCGCGCTCGCCCGAGGCGCGGCTCGAGGAGGCGGTGGGGCTCGCCCGCGCGATAAAGCTCGACATCGTCGCCGCGGAGGTGGTGCGGGTCGCGCGCTGGCGGCCGGCGACGCTCGTCGGCAGCGGCGCGGTCGCGGCCTACGGCGCTCTCATCCGCGACGGCGCCGTCGCCGTCGCCGTGCTCGACGCGGCGGTGAGTCCGGCGCAGCAGCGCAATCTCGAGCGCGAGTGGAAGTGCAAGGTCATCGACCGCACCGGCCTCATCCTCGAGATTTTCGGCGCGCGGGCGCGCACGCGCGAAGGCCAGCTCCAGGTCGAGCTTGCCGCGCTCAGCTACCAGCGCTCGCGGCTGGTGCGCTCGTGGACGCATCTCGAGCGCCAGCGCGGCGGCTTCGGCTTCCTCGGCGGCCCCGGCGAGAGCCAGCTGGAGATCGACCGGCGCCTCATCGGCGAGCGCATCGCCAGGTTGAAGCGCGAGCTGGACGAGGTAAAGCGCACCCGCGCGCTCCATCGCGGCGCGAGAAAGCGCGTGCCTTACGCGGTGGTGGCGCTGGTGGGCTACACCAATGCCGGCAAATCGACGCTGTTCAACCGGCTGACGCGTGCCGCCGTCGTCGCCGAGGACAAGCTCTTCGCCACGCTCGATCCGACCATGCGCCGCCTGCCGCTGCCCTCGGGCCGCCACGCCATCCTGTCGGACACGGTGGGCTTCGTCTCGGAGTTGCCGACCCATCTCGTCGCCGCCTTCCGCGCCACGCTGGAGGAGGTCACCGAGGCCGATCTCGTGGTCCATGTGCGCGACGTCCATCATGCCGACAGCGAGGCGCAGCGCGACGACGTCCTGCGCGTGCTCACGGAGCTCGGGCTCGGCGAGACGGTGGAGCACGGGCTGATCGAGGCGCTCAACAAGATCGACCTGCTCGATGCCAAGCGCCGCGCCGTGCTGCGCAATCAGGCGCAGCGCAACCGCGACGTGGTGCCGGTCTCCGCGGCGACCGGCGAGGGCTGCGACCTTCTGGTCGATCTCCTCGACCGCCGGCTGGAGAGCGACCGGCGCCTCGTCCATCTCGACCTGCCCGTGAGCGACGGCGCCGCGCTCGCCTGGCTCTATCGCCACGGCGAAGTTGTGAGCCGGCGCGATGACGAGCGCGAGGCGCACGTCGATGTCCGCCTCAGCGACGCCGATCTCGCGAAGTTCAGGAGCCGGCGGGCGGCTCCTTGAGCGGTGCCGCGTCGGCTCACTTCCGCGCCATCATCGCGTTGATCTCGGCGTGCGGCACGGCGTCCTTGAGGAATCCAAAGGTGCCGTGCTCCTTGATCTCGCGCGCCGCGCGGAGGAAGGCGCCGAGCGCGGCGCGTGACAGGCCCCCGCCGAGGCTGATGCGCTTCACGCCTGCCGCCGCGAGCTCTTCGACGGAGCGGCCGCCGGTGAGCACGTTCACCGGCTTCGACACCGCGGCGCAGACGGTCCGGACCGCCTCGAGCGAGGGCAGGCCCGGCGCATAGAGCACGTCGGCGCCCGCCTTTTCGAAGGCTTGAAGCCGCTTGACGGTATCGTCGAGGTCGGACCGACCATGAAGAAAATTCTCGGCCCGCGCAGTGAGCATGAAGGGAAAGGGGAGCGCGCGCGACGCCGCTGCCGCGGCGGCCACGCGCTCGACGGCCTGCGCGAGATCGAAGATCGGCCGCCGAGGATCGCCGCTGAAATCTTCGACCGAGCCGCCGACGATGCCGGCGCCCGCGGCCAGCCGAATGGTCTCGGCGACGGTCCCGGGATCATCGCCAAAGCATTTCTCGAGATCGGCGGAGACCGGTAGGTCGGTGGCGGCGCAAAGCGAGCGAAGATGCACAAGGAGCTCCTCGCGCGAGGTGGCGCCGTCGGCTTTGCCGAGCGAGAAGGCGAAGCCGGCGCTGGTCGTCGCCAGCGCCTCGAAGCCCAGCTGCTCCAGCAGGCGCGCCGAGCCGGCGTCCCACGGATTGGGAATGACGAAAGCGCCGGGCCGCTGGTGGAGCGCCCGGAAGCGCCGTGCCTTTTCCGCTTGGTCGATGGCCATGGATCGCTCCTGTGCTCAGCCTGGGTCGGGGTCGTCGCTTCCTCGCCCGCAAGAAATGCCTGCGTCCCGCAATAGAGCGCGCGGCGGGCGCTCTCGAGATGCATGAGATGCTTCGCTCGGCTGATCTTGACATCGCGCCGCATCGGCGAGGAAGTCAAGGCGCGGAACAGCCACCGCGCATCCTCATCGCTGCACATGCTGTCCCATTCGCCGCGGATGATCGCCACCGGCGCGCGGATCAGCGCGGGATCATAGGCAAGCTCGCCGGCCCAGGCATCGTCAATGTCCTGCAAGGGCCGCTCGGAACCTTGACCGAAGGCGGCGAGCGGGTGCGGATTTCCGAATCGACGTCGAGATAGGCCTCGCCCCACTCGCCGAAATGCCGCTTCAGCAGCACCGGCGCCGCCCCTGCCGGCACATTGGCGAGAAGCGCTGCCACTGATCGCGCAGCAAGATGAGCCGCCAGGCCGGCAGCCGCAAGTGCTCGCCGTGCGGCGCGCGCCGAGTGAAGGGCGCGAAGAAGATCAGCCGCTCGACCAGCTCCGGGCAGCGCCTGGCGAGACACCCTGCCACAATGGTGCCCCAGGAATGGGCGATGAGCGACAGCCGCGCCGTGCCGCGGTGCGCGGCGATGAAGCGCATCGCCGCTTCGAGCTGCCGGCTCGTCGCCTCGGCGCGGCCTAGCGGCGGATGCAGCTCCGCCGGCTCGTCCATCTCGGGATAGGCGTCGGAGAAAGCGCCGAAGCCGTGGAAGTCGAGCACCCAGCAATCGAACCCGGCGCGGCATAGCGAATCGCGCCATGAGCGCCCGTCGAAACGGTGGGCGATGGAGAGCGCCGAAGGGAAGGTCGCGCCATGGGCGTAGAGCACCGCCTCGCCAATCGGCGTTTCCGGCGCAAGGCGACGCAGGAACAGCGACGGCCCCGGCTGCGGGCTCGGTAGGAGAAAATGCTCCTCGCGGGGATCGAGCTTGGGCGCATGGTCAAGCAAGCGGGAGATCATCGGGCAGCGCCTCATCCCCGATGATGGGCGCGCCGCCGCGCCATGTCTGCGGTATCGCTACGGCCGCGGCCAGTGTCCAAGCCGCATGGCGCGCCCAGAACATCCGGGCGAGCCGGCCCGCAAGCCACGGGCCGACACCGGTCATCGGCAGACGCAGCTCGGGCGCGGCGATGAGGCCCGGCGCGTCACAGCCAATGCTTGATCGGCGCCGGATTCGGCTTGGCGAAGAGCAGCCGGACGAGGTCGATGAGCGAGCTCCAGCGCCGGAGCGTAGCGGCGAGGTCGGCCGCCAGCAGCGCCGCGCGCACGCCAACAAATCCGGCAGGATCGACATGCGCGGCGGCGCGGCACCCTGCGCCAGCGCGCCATAGAACAG
>JASHRZ010000053.1 GCA_030037055.1 Alphaproteobacteria bacterium | reverse complement strand
GCGGCGCGGCGGCGAGCGGCGTGCGCCGCGGCGGCGGCTCCGTCGGCGGCAGCGCATCGGCGGTCTCGAGCGGCACCACATTGCGCATGGCGGCCCGCCACAGCGCGCGTTCCTCGCGGCTAGGATGCCGGCCCGTCATCGACGAGCACGATGTGGAGGCGGCGTGGGCCATGCGCGCCGAGCTCGAGGCGCTGCTCGATATCGGCCGTTCGCGATGGTCCCGTGATGAAGTTGACGGTGCGCGGCAAGTCGACATTGCCATCGGCGGCGCGCCTTGCCGCGCGCAGCCGGCTCCAGCCTTCCTCGTAGCTCGCCGCCACCTGCTCGCCGCGCAGCACGATGATATGCGTGTCCGGCAGGAAGTTGTTGCGCGTCGGGCTTTCCGGGCCCGAGATCAGCATCAAGGTGCCGGTCTCGGCGATGCCGGCGAAGCAGCCCGTGATCCCCACCTGATCGGTAACCTCGGCGCGGCCGCGGCGGATCTCGAGCATCGGCCGCGTGCCCCAGGGAATGTCGTCGAGCTGCGGGTCGGGGGTCATGACCAGTCGCGCGGGCAGATTCTTCTGCGACAGGTAATCGGCGACCGCCGCCGGCACCTCGGCCGCGCTGGCCACCCGCGTCAGCGTGGTCTCGACCTCTTCCGCCATGCGCTGGAAGAGATCGACCTGACCGGCGTGGTCGAGCGAGGCGGCGCGCGCCGGCACCAGATTGCGATCATGGGCGGCGAGCCGCGCCGCGATCTCGGCGCGTTGCGGCGCGTCGAGCGGCCCGCGCTTCAGCGAGCGGCGGATGGCGCCCAGGATCTGCGCGCGTGCCTCGCTCACGGACCCGCCTTGCGCCGCTCGGCCCAGAGGCTCATGAAGCTGCGGCCTTCGGGCGCCGGCAGGTCGCGGCCCTGAGTCCAGCCGCCGGCCAGCGGCAGCGAGCGGAAGCGGCCGTGCGGCGCGCCGATCCAGCCGAGCACGCGGCTGGCGACCGCCGCGGTGAAGCGGTAGAGCGGCGGGCGCGTGGCGAGGAACGCCCAGGCCTTGAGCCCGTAGCGGTAGGGCGCGGGCGACAGCTTGCGCTCGAACTCGTGCTCGCGCCAGTGGCGCATCATCCGGGGCAGCGGGATCTTCATCGGGCAAACGCTCTCGCAGCGCCCGCAAAAGGTCGAGGCGTTGGGCAGATGGCCGGCCTTGTCGACGCCGAGCAAGGTCGGCGTCAGCACTGCGCCGATCGGCCCGGGATAGACCCAGCCATAGGCATGCCCGCCCACCGTGCCATAGACCGGGCAATGGTTCATGCAGGCGCCGCAGCGGATGCAGCGCAGCATGTCCTGGAACTCGGTGCCGAGCATGGCGCTGCGGCCGTTGTCGAGAAAGACGACATGGTACTCGCCGGGCCCGTCGGTGTCGTCGGCCCGGCGCGGACCGGTGGAGAGCGTGGTATAGGTCGAGAATTCCTGGCCGGTCGCCGAGCGCGCGAGCAGGCGCAGCAGGGTCGAGAGATCCTCGAGCGTCGGCACCAGCTTCTCGAGGCTCGCCATCACGATATGCGCCTTGGTGACCGTCTGCGTCAGGTCGCCATTGCCCTCGTTGGTGACGATGACGGTCGAGCCGGTCTCGGCGACGCAGAAATTGGCGCCAGTGATCCCGACATCGGCGGAAAGAAATTTCTGCCGCAGCACGGTACGCGCCTCCGCCACCAGGGCCGACGCCTCCTCGAGCGGGCGCGCGGGATCGAGGCCTTTATGCGTCTGGCGGAAGCTCTCGGCGATCTGCTCCTTCACGAGATGGATCGCCGGCGCGATGATGTGGCTGGGATGCTCCTTGCGGATCTGGATGATGTACTCGCCGAGATCGGTCTCGACCGGCGTCACCCCGTGCTGCTCGAGGTAGTCGTTGAGCGCCATCTCTTCGGCGATCATGCTCTTGCCCTTAGTCACCGTCTTGGCATCGAGGCGGCTGCAGATCGCCAGCACCGTCTCGCGCGCCTCCTGCGGCGTGCGGCACCAATGCACCTGCCCGCCCTGTGCGATGACGTTCTGCTCGAAGATCTCGAGATAGAGGTCGAGATTCTCCAGCACGTGGTCCTTGATCGCCTTGGCTTGCTCGCGCAGCGCGTCGAATTCCGGCAGCCGCGCCAGCGCAGTGGCGCGTTTGTTGGGAAAGCCGCGGCGCATCATGCCGAGCGCCTTCTGCAGATTGGCGTCGGCAAGCGCCCGGTGCGCGTTCTCCTTGAAGGCGTTGCTGGTCGGCTCCATCAGGAGCGCCCCGCCGCAGCTCCGCCGATGGGCGGCGTCTCGCCGGCGACCCCGGCAAGCACCTCGGCGACATGACGAACGCGCACCGGCTTGCCGAGCCGTGTCAGCTTGCCGGCCATGTTGAGCAGGCAGCCCATATCGCCGGCAAGCAGCGTGTCGGCGCCAGTGGCGGCGATATCGGCGGCCTTGTCGGCGACCATGCGGTCCGAGATCTCGGGGTATTTGACGCAGAAGGTGCCGCCGAAGCCGCAGCAGATCTCGGCGCCCGGCAGCTCCTCGAGCCGCAAGCCCGCTACCGAGCGCAGGAGCTTGCGCGGCTGCTCCTTGACGCCGAGCTCGCGCAGCCCGGAGCAGGAATCGTGATAGGTGGCGACGCCGTCATACCGCGCCTCGACGCGCTCCAGCTTCAGCACGTCGGCGAGGAAGGAGACGAGCTCGTAGGTCCGTTCGGCCAGATGCTGCGCGCGCCGCAGGAGCGCCGACTCGTCGGCGAAGAGCTCGAGGTAATGCTGCCGGATCATGCCGCCGCAGGAGCCTGACGGCACGACCACGTAATCGAAAGCCTCGAAGGCGTCGAGCACCTGGCGCGCGATCGCCTTGGCATCGGCCCTGTCGCCGGAATTGTAGGCGGGCTGGCCGCAGCAGGTTTGCGTCGGCGGCACGTCGACGGCGCAGCCGGCGGCCTCGAGTAGCTTCACCGCGGCGAAGCCGACGCTTGGGCGAAAGAGGTCAACAAGACAAGTGACGAAGAGACCGACACGGATCGGCGGTGCAGGCATTCCTCGTTCCTCGGCCAACCGGGCTCGGGCGCTCTCCGGTACCATTCTATTGCTACCGCAGCATGGTCAGGCCGGTCGCAGAAAGCAAGCAAACGCCCGCCGCAGCTTGCTGCGGCGGGCGGGGAACAAAGCGGTCAGCGCGGCGGCGGCGGTGGCGGCG
>JASHRZ010000052.1 GCA_030037055.1 Alphaproteobacteria bacterium | reverse complement strand
CTGCAACACATAGGAGCGGATCTGATGGCCCCAGCCGATATCGGTCTTGGCGGCGTGCATGGCGTCCATCGCTGCCTCGCGGCGCTTCAGCTCGATCTCGTAGAGCCGCGCCTTCAGCATGGCCATGGCCTTGGCGCGGTTCTGATGCTGCGAGCGCTCGCTTTGGCAGGCGACGACAACCGGCGTCTCGATCCCCGGCGGCAGATAGGTCATGCGCACGGCGCTGTCGGTCTTGTTGACATGCTGCCCGCCGGCACCGGAAGAGCGGTAGGTGTCGACGCGCAGATACTTGTCCTCGACCGCGACCTCGATCTTTTCGTCGACCACGGGATAGACCCAGACCGAGGCGAAGCTGGTGTGCCGGCGCGCGTTGCTGTCGAAGGGTGAGATCCGCACCAGGCGATGCACGCCGCTCTCTGTCTTGAGCCAGCCATAGGCGTTCTCGCCGAGCACGCGCATGGTCGCCGATTTGATTCCGGCCTCCTCGCCCGGGCTCTCCTCGAGCCACTCGACCTTGTAGCCGTGCTGCTCGGCCCAGCGCGTGTACATGCGCGCGAGCATCTCCGCCCAATCCTGCGCCTCGGTGCCGCCAGCGCCGGCGTGGATCTCGAGATAGGCGTCGTTGCCGTCGGCCTCGCCGGAGAGCAGGCTCTCGCGCTCGCGCTCTCCCGCCTCCCGCCGCAGCCGCTCCAGCGCGCGCTCGGCCTCGGCAACCATCTCCCGGTCGCCCTCGGCCTCGGCCAGCTCGATGAGGTCGAGCGTATCCTTGAGTTCGCGCTCGATCGCCAGCGTGCCGTTGACGCCGCGATCAAGCCGAGTGCGCTCGCGCATCAGCGATTGCGCGCGCGCGGGATCGTCCCAAAGCTTGGGATCCTCGACCAGCGCGTTCACCTCGGCCAGGCGCCGCGTCGCGTTATCCCAGTCAAAGGTGCCTCCTCAGCAGCGACAACGAGCGTCTGACCTCGTCGGCCGCGGCTGCGATCTCAGCGCGCATCGAGCAATCCTCTCGGGTCTGTCGCGGCTAATATAGCCCGCCGGTGCCGGTGGCGGGAACCGTGCGCGGCGCGGTGGTGGTGGGCGTCGGCGCAACCGGCGGCGGCGCGCCGGCGGCCGAGGTCTCGCTGTCCGGCGCCTCGCCGGCGGTCACCCCCATCGAGGCAGCGTCCTCGTCATCGGTCAGCGTCGAGCCGCCGCTGACCACCACCGGCCCCTCGCCGGTGGGCTCGGTGCCGGGCTTGAAGGCCTCGTAGATGACGGTTTTGTCGCCCGGCCGCGCGAGCGCCCCGGTCGTCGCGTTGACGCGCACCAGCTCGATCCCCGGCGGGATGCGGAACGGGATTGGCGGCTGGTCCTTCAGCGCGGCCGCCATGAAATCGCGGAAGATGGGCGCCGCCACCACGCCGCCGGTCTCGTGCCGGCCGAGGCCCTTCGGCTGGTCGTAGCCGACGAAGACGCCGACGGCGAGATCGGGCGAGAAGCCGACGAACCAGGTGTCGTTGGACTCGTTCGTCGTTCCCGTCTTGCCGGCGAGCGGCCGGCCGAGCGATGCCACGACGCGGCCGGTGCCGCGCTCGACCACGCCCTGCATCATCGACACGATCTGGTAGGCGCTGCGGAGATCGACGATCTGCTCGCGGTTGTCGGGCAGCTCCGGTGGCGGCTGGTTGTCCCAATTGACATTCTCGCAGCCATCGCAGGGCCGGTCATCGGCACGGTAGATGGTGACGCCGTTGCGGTCCTGGATGCGGTCGATCAGCGTCGGCACGATCTTCTTGCCG
Organism: Alphaproteobacteria bacterium; assembly: GCA_030037055.1. Classification (GTDB taxonomy): domain Bacteria; phylum Pseudomonadota; class Alphaproteobacteria; order ATCC43930; family CGMCC-115725; genus DAHUYF01. The sequence continues at coordinate 4,457 of JASHRZ010000052.1, read as the reverse complement.
CCGTTGACCAGCATGGCGTAGGCGGCGGTCAGCCGCAACGGCGTGGTCTCCTCGGCGCCGATCAGCATGGAGTATTCGCGCGGCATGTGATCCATGATGCCGAAGCGCTCGACATAGTGCGCCACGGCGTCGAGGCCGATATCCGCCCCCATGCGCACGGTCATGAGATCGTGCGACTGCTCGAGCCCGACGCGCAACGTCGTCGGGCCGAAATAGCGGCGCTCGTAATTGCTCGGCCGCCATTTCGGCAGGCCCGGCCCCTGATCAATCACCACCGGCGCGTCGAGCACCAAGGTCGAAGGCGTGTAGCCGTGGTCGAGCGCGGCGAGATAGACGAAGGGCTTGATCGCCGATCCCGTCTGGCGCCGGGCCTGGGTGGCTCGGTCGAACTGGCTCATTTCGTAGTTGAAGCCGCCAGTGAGCGCGAGCACGCGGCCGGTATGCGGATCGATCGCGACAAGTGCGCCTGAGACCGCCGGAATCTGCCGCAGCGTGTAGCGCCGCTCCTTGGCGCCTTTGTCCTCGCCCGCGAGCGGCTCGACCAGCACGACATCGCCGACGGTCGCGACCTCGGTGGGCCGCGTCGGCACTGCGCCCAGACGATCCTCGTCGATCACCTTGCGCGCCCAGCGCATCTCGTCGAAGGGAATGAGTCCGATGGTACCGTCGGCGAGCCCGATCGTGGTGCTCTCGGCGCCGGCGGAGAGCACGATCGCGGTCTGCCAACCGGCATCGCCGGCGCCGGCCGGCACCGGCACGGCGGCGAGACGGGCGCGCCAGTCGCTGCCGGCGACGATATGCGCCACCGGCCCGCGATAGCCGTGGCGCCGGTCATAGGCGACGAGGCCGGCGCGCAGCGAACGGTCGGCGATCGCCTGCAGATTGGGATCGAGGCTGGTGCGCACCGAGAGGCCGGATTGGTAGAGCGCCTTCTCGCCATAGCGTCCGAGCAGATCGCGCCGCACCTCCTCCGCGAAGTAGTTCGCGGTGACCACCTCGGTCTCGTCGCGATGCCTGAGGCTGATCGGCGTCGCCTGCGCCTGGGCGCCGTCCTCGGGCGAGAGGAAGCCGGCCTCGACCATGCGGTCGATGACCCAATCGCGCCGCGTCTTGGCGGCGTCGGGATAGCGCAGCGGGTTGTAATTGTTGGGCGCCTTGGGCAGCGCGGCCAGGAAGGCCGCCTCGGGGACGCTCAGCTCGTCGAGTGACTTGCTGAAATAGGTGAGCGCGGCCGCGGCCACGCCATAGGCGCCCGAGCCGAGATAGATCTCGTTGAGGTAGAGCTCCAGGATGCGGTCCTTGCCCAGCGCCTTCTCCATCTTGAGCGCGACCAGCGCTTCCTTGATTTTGCGCTGATAGGAGAGCTCGCCGCCGACAAGGAAATTCTTCGCCACCTGCTGCGTGATCGTCGAGGCGCCGATCGGGCGGCGATGGGTGAGCACGCGCATGATGTCGGTGGCGCCGGCGCGCGCCATCGCCACGGGGTCGATGCCCATATGGCTGTAAAAGTTGCGATCCTCCGCCGCGAGGAAGGCGTGGATCACCCGCATCGGGATTTCCTTCACCGGCACGAAGACGCGCTTCTCGGTGGCATATTCCGCCAGCAGCCGCCCGTCGCCGGCATGGACGCGGCTGACGATCGGCGGCTGGTAATCGACCAGCTGCTGATAGTTTGGCAGGTCCCGGCCGAAGTACCAGACGGCGAGCGCGGCGACGCCGACGCTGATCAGAACCAGGCTGAGGCCGAGGCCGAACAGGAACTTGAGGACGAAGATGATGAACCGCATGGCGCCAGAGCCGTTGTTTCCCCCCGGCCGATGATGTCGCTGGTGGCGAAGCGTGTCCCTAAGGTGTTAAGGCTTTGTGGCGGGTTCAAGGCGAGTTTCCAACCCTGCCTGGGGGCGAAAGGGGCGTCCCGGCCCCGCTTCACGAGGCGGTTGTCGCGGCTCGCCAGCCTCTGTATCTTTGCTGGTGCGAAATACCGCAATCCGCCGCCCCGGCGCTCGAGGCCGGGGTGGGGGCGTCGCGGTGGGAATTCCGAGGCGGACGCCGGGCCGGCGTCGCTGCTTCCCGCCGACCGGCGCCGTGGATCACGCGGTCTGGATGAAACCCCGAAGCCAACCCCGGCCCGTGCCGGGGCGCGGCTGCCTTAGACGAGTTCCGCCATGGCCCTGCTATATGTGCCGTTCGACGGAGTGACCGGAGGCGCCGCCGGCTTCGCCCCAACCAGGATCGCGCCGCCGCCCGTATTTCGCACGGGCGAGGCGGCGCTCCTTGGAGTATCGCCTGAATGGCAAAGCGCATGCTCATCGATGCGGCGCACCCGGAGGAGACCCGGGTCGTCGTGCTCAGCGGCCACCGTCTCGAAGAGTTCGACTACGAGACATCGACCAAGAAGCAGATAAAAGGCAACATCTACCTCGCCAAGGTCACGCGGGTAGAACCGTCGCTGCAGGCGGCGTTCGTCGAATACGGCGGCAACCGTCACGGCTTCCTTGCCTTCAACGAAATCCACCCCGACTACTATCGCATCCCGGTCGGCGACCGCCGGGCGCAGGAGGCGCGCGAGGCGCGCCAGCGCGAGCTGATCGAGGATGCGCGCCGCGCCGAGGCGGGCGAGCTCGGCGAGGAGATAACGGAAGTCCCGGCCGAGCCGCCGGAACCGCCGTTGCACGGCCCGGAGGCGGCGGCCGATGCGGCCGAGAGCGAAGGTTTCGCACCGGAAGCGCTGCCGGCCGGCGGCGCGGGTCCGGATGTTCCTTACGGCAGCGAGCCCGGCGCAGACGACGCCAATGGCGAGGACGAACGCGCGGGCTTGCCGCGGCCGGATGCGGGCACGCCGGGCTCCGGCCCGGAGGCGGCGGCGGGCGAGCCGGCCGAGGCCTATCCCGCCGGCGAGCAGGCGCCGACAGCGGAAGAGACCCGCGCCGAGGCGGGCGAAGCGATCGAGACGGTGGGCGGCGACGAGACCGAGGAGACGCCACGCCAGCGCGTCCGGCCGTTCCGGCACTACAAGATTCAGGAAGTGATCAAGCGCCGGCAGATCATGCTGGTCCAGGTCACCAAGGAAGAGCGCGGCAACAAGGGCGCAGCGCTCACCACCTTCCTGTCGCTCGCCGGCCGCTACTGCGTGCTGATGCCCAACACGCCGCGCGGCGGCGGCGTGTCGCGCAAGATCACGAGCGCCACCGACCGGCGTCGGCTCAAGGATCTCATGAGCGATCTCGACGTGCCCGAAGGCATGGGCGTGATCGTGCGCACCGCCGGCAGCGAGCGCTCCAAGGCCGAGATCAAGCGCGATTTCGAGTACCTGCTGCGGCTTTGGGACGAGATCCGCGAGCTCACCCTCAAATCGACGGCGCCGGCGCTCATCTACGAGGAGGGCAATCTCATCAAGCGCTCGATTCGCGACCTCTATACCCGCGACATCGAGGAGGTGCTGATCGACGGCGAGGAAGGCTATCAGACCGCAAGGGCCTTCATGAAAATGCTGATGCCGAGCCATACCAAGCGCATCAAGCCCTATCGTGACCCGACCGTGCCGCTGTTCCACCGCTTCCAGGTCGAGACGCAGATCGACGCCATCCATTCGCCGGTGGTGCAGCTGCGCTCGGGCGGGTACATCGTCATCAACCCGACCGAGGCGCTGGTATCGATCGACGTCAATTCAGGACGCTCGACGCGCGAGCGCAACATCGAGGAGACGGCGCTCAAGACCAATATCGAGGCGTCCGAGGAGATCGCCCGCCAGCTCCGCCTCAGAGACCTCGCCGGCCTCATCGTCATCGACTTCATCGACATGGAGGAGCACCGCAATCAGTCGGCAGTCGAGCGCAAGCTCAAGGACGCCATGCGCCACGACCGCGCGCGCATCCAGCTCGGCCGGATCAGCCCCTTCGGCCTCTTAGAGATGTCGCGCCAGCGCCTGCGTCCGTCGCTGCTCGAGGCCTCGACCCAGCCCTGCCCGCACTGCAACGGCACCGGTCACATCCGCTCGACCGAATCGACCGCGCTGCACGTGCTGCGCGCCATCGAGGAGGAGGGCATGCGCCGGCGCTCGGCCGAGATCAGCGTCGCCGTGCCGACGCCGGTGGCGCTCTACATCCTCAACTACAAGCGCGAGACGCTGATCCAGGTGGAGCGGCGCTATGGCTTCCGCGTCGCGATCGGCGGCGACGACACGCTGATCCCGCCGGCCTTCCGTCTCGAAAGGCTGCGCGCGCTGACCCCGGCCGAGATCGCGGCATTGCCGGTGCCGACGGCGCCCATGGCGGAGCCGGAGGAGGAAGAACCGGTCGAAGAGGCCGAGGAGGTCGAAGTGGCAGCGGCGCCGGAGAGCGGGGCCGAGACCGCCGCGGTGAGCGAGGCTGAGATGGCGCAGCCAGAGCGCGCCGAAGGCGATGAAGGCCATGGCCGCCGCCGCCGCCGCCGGCGGCGCCGCGGCCGGCGCGAGGAGG
>JASHRZ010000541.1 GCA_030037055.1 Alphaproteobacteria bacterium | reverse complement strand
CAAGACGCCGGCCGCCAGAGTCCACACCACCAGCACGGCGAGCAGCAGCCACGAGGCATCGATTTTCACGTCGAAGCCGAAGAGCGTAACGAGTTTGACGCGACGACCGAACACCGATGTAACTCCTTATTCTTCGACCTCCCGCCCATCCCTCGCGCAGGCCGCACCCGCGAGGCGGCATTCCTACCGTGCGACCGAACGCTCGAACCTAGGACCGAACGTCTTGCCCGGCATCGGCCTCGGCCATTGCCGGCGCGGCGCCCGTCATGGGCGCGCGATCTCGATACGATCCTCGACCTCGGTCACCCCTGGCGCGGACCACGCGGCGTGCTCGATGGCTTCGCGTTCCGTCCAAGCGTTGACCCTGCCACTGAGCGTGACTTTGCTTCCCGAAACGGCCACGGTGACTCTGCCCGCTTCGATCTCGGCGTTGCGCTCCAGCGCCGCGCGGATCTTTGCGTGCACGTCCTCCGGGCTGACCTTGGCTACAATGACGATATTGTTGATGACGCTGCGCACCCCGGTAAGCCTGCGGACGTCGTTTTCCGCTTCGGTGCGCTGGAACCCCCAGTCGACCTCGCCGTTCAACGTGACGATTCCGTGCTCTACCTTGACCGAGATCCGATCCTCGGGCACCATTTGATCCCAGCGCAGTATCTGCACCGCGCGCGCAGCGATCTCGTCATCCGCCAGTTTCTTGTCCGAGGGCAGGCGAACGTCGATCTCCTGAGCCACGGCGCGTACCCCTTTCACCTGCCGTGCGATCCGCTCGGCGGCGAATTTCTCGGCGAAGCTGCGCACATGTCCGGAGAGAGTCACGACGCCCTCCTCGGCACTCACCCCGATATGAGCTGCATCGACGCTCGGCTCGAATTCCAGCGCGTCGATGACGCACTGTCGCAGGTGCAGATCATCTTGCATGCGCGGCTCCTCGCTGAATTAACTAATGCTAAATGTTAAGCGCCCGGGGCGGCGCAACATTGATCTGCATCAAGACCGGTGCGACACCGCACATGGCCGTGCCTGATCGCCACAGGGTGCGGCCGGATCCGGTGCAGATTCTGTTCCTCCGGAGGGCCCACTCACCGCTCGCAAGTCGGGGCAGACCCGACCGCGCCGAGGGCCTCAACAGTTATTTTCTCGCAAATATCGCCGCAAGAGGCGGCCCACGACCCGCCGCGAGACGAGGTGTCACCGTGGCGATTGACGTTGCCCTCGATGGGGCGCCGCGCTGACGCCGCCGCAGGCTTCCGTCGCCGAGCGCGTGCCTTAGGGATCTTCGTGCGGCAGGCTGCAGACGGGCAAGCGATCGATCCGGTCAGCCGGACCACCGCGCACCAGATCGGGCGCGATGTCCAGCTCGAAATTGGGCGCCGCCGCTGGCTTCGGCGTGGACGCGGCGGCGACGGCCGGCGTCATCGGCACGATTGGGGCAGGCGATCGCTTGCGCTTCGGGCCGGACGGGCTCACCGGCAGGATACCTCGGCCACTTCCGTCTCGTTGTACGTATCTCCTCATCGCTTCAGCCGGAGTTTGATCCACATCAAGGCGGCGTCCTGCCGCATTGTCGAAGCTTTCATCGATGGTGCCGGTGTGACAAGCATACCTCTCGAAACCCTCGCATCTGTCGTTGGCAGGGCGCCTGCATTCGATGGCCCGGTCGCGCTGCTTGACCTCGATGATGCGCCGAAGCCCGCCGATCATGGCGAGCGCGCGGTACTCGAGGACTGCGCCGACGATGCGGCCGATTTCCCAGTGACGGCGCGCGCCGAGATCAACGCCGACCGGATGGAAGAGGCGCCTGCCGCCGATGGGGCGGACCGCGACGATTGCGCCAAATACGCGAGGAGCGAGGCGCTGGCGATGACGCGCCGTCCCCGTGACCGACGTGCGGCCGCCGATCGGGCGGGAATACCCGGTTGGTGGACGACATCGACGAACGGCTTGACGCCCTCTGCTGTTCGCTCGAGGAACTTGAGGACGGGCGCCTGTGACATCGCTTTGGGTCGAATCCGAGGAGGAACCGATGCTGACAATCTCGCTCGAGCGGGTGGTGGATATACTTGATAAAGCCCAAGAGGTGGAGCTGCCGGAGCCCACGCCCGCTGACGACGGAGCCGAGGCGGCGCTGGAAGAAGCCGGCGCGATTGATGAGCTCCTGGCCGATGATCCCGCATATCAAACGCTGACCTCGGCCGTCGCTACGCTCACGCCGGGCGAGGCCTGCGATTTGCTGGCGCTCGCGCTTCTGGAGCGAAATGCGGCCGAGCTCGACGAATGGCAGGCGATGCTCGAGCAGGCCCGCGAGGTCCCGGAGGACCAGTTGGCGGACCAAATCGTCGAGACATTGCTGCTGACGGACGACATCGAGCTGGCGCTCGAGCGCCTCGGCTACATCGTGGATGACGAAGACGAGGCGGAAGGCGATGCCGAGGACTCCGACGCAGACGAAGAGGGCGAGCCCGAGGCAGAATAGTTTCGGGCGAAACCACCACGTTCCCAGCAACGATATAAGCGCCTGTTCGCCTGCGGATATCACCGTCGCCGCGGTGCGCCGAGTTCGGCGGCGATCTTTCGCCCGCAGAACTCCGGCCGACCTAGAAGTTCCCCGGCGCTGCGGTTGCGCCTTGTCGTCGTTCAAAGAGCTTGGCGTACCGCCCCCAACCGGTGACGGTCCCCAAGGTGATCTCCGCGTCGCGGCGAATCAGGTGGTCTTCGAGTTCGGACGCGGAACGCACCCGGGGAGGGCGATGGTCATCGAGAAGCCGTCGAATATGCGCGGCCAGCGGCACGAACTTGAGCAGATGCTCATTGAAAAGCCGCTTGCGCTCTTTGCGTTCCGCCATGCGCGAACACGCGCCCCGCTGCAGTGAGTGTCAGGCGGCCACCGCCGAGTTCGGCGAATTCGAGCATGTGAGGCGCTTCGGCAATCGGGAAGAGATCGTCCACTTCAAATGTGAGCGAGCCCGAAATCTCGCCCAACTCGGCATGACCGGCATAGGGCGCCGCGGCCAGGGTTTCGGATCAGTCCGCTGATCCGGCTGACTGAAGCCCGCGGCAGCGCTTGGGCGAGGCCGCCATGAACCAGGCCCTGCGGCGTGATCGACGCGATCGCCCGCGACGTCGGGATCGCATAGATCTCGTCGACGATGTTGCGAAACGGGATGTCGAGTCGATTGCGCGGATGTGACAGCGACACCGGAATTTCCGCGGCGACGCGTCTGGGATTCGACAAAAGCACCGGAATCCGATCGCACATAAGGACGGCTTCCTCGATGTTGTGCGTGACGAGCAGCACCGATTTGGTCGGCAGTTGATGCTCCGTCCAGAGATCGAGGAAGTCGGTGCATAGGGTCTCGGCCGTGAGCACGTCCGGGCCGAAAACGGCTCATCCATGAGCAGCATGAGAGGTTCGATGACAATCGCCCGCGCAAAACCGACGCCCTGGCGCATGCCGCCCGAGAGCGCCAGGCCGAAAACCGAAAGCTGCGGCTGGCCTCGTCGGTATCCCGTGGAACCGTCCGCAAGGATTGGTGGAGGCCGAACGCCATGTTCCGGGCCTGGCTGGTGAAAATAGCGAAGATGGCGGCGAGCTCCGGCCCCAAACCATTGTTCGGTAGACACGAAGAACAGCACCGTGAAGGAGAGATAGCCGAGGATTGGAACGTCGAGCAGCGGAATCAGGACCACCTCCGCGCGGCCGCTCTTGGCCGCGAGAGTGGCGTAGGTAAAGGTGAAGATCAGTGACACGGCAAGCGCGGCCAGCATCCGGATCGTGGTACGCACCGCATAGAGCGGTAGAGCCGCGGGCGAGAAGGTTATCTCCGGCTGCTGTGCTGCGCGAACGGAGCGAGCATCTGACGCGCGCCCTAGCCGACGAGGATCAGGAGCGTGAGCAAAATAATCGAGGCAACCAGGTCCCGCCAGCTCGCGATGCGCTGAAGCCACACCCCTCCGCTGAGAACTTCGGCGTGATGCTCCATATCCCGTCTCTATCGAGGGCCGAGCGGCAAAGCGGCGACGCGCTTTGCCAAGTCTATTCCCCGAATCCGGGAAGACGTGTCGGCGAATTCCGCCCCTCCGGCGGAGCAAGCTCTCCCGGGTTTCGGGGGTGCCTGCCGCGTCCGGCACCGGCGTCTCGCAAGGCTGGTCCCTTCGCCTGCGGCAGGAGCGTTTTGCGTCCCGGAGCAAGACCAATTGTCGCCGCGCCAAGCGAAACATACCTGGCGCGGCGCAGCTTGGCTACTTGCGCAGCGACTTCTGAAACATCCGGTCAGCCTTTTCGTTGGCGGCCTTTGCGTCGGCGGCAGCCTGGTTCGCGGTGGCCTGGGCGGCTTGCGCCACCGCCAGCGCCTGCGCCGCTTGCTGCTTGGCTTGCTCGGCGTTCTGGCTCGCCGCGGTCAGCGTTGCGCGATCCTGGTCGTTAAGCGTCGTGCAGGCGCCCACCACGACCAGTGGCACCAGGGCAAACATCAGGTTTCTCACAGAGCGCATGTTCTCCTCCTTAAGGCATTGCACCAAACACCCCCGGCTTTACGGTGCGGCGGGCGACACCACGCTAGCTTTTCGCCGGCTTGAGACATTGATGTGCATCAACGCGGGCCGCCGCGCGGCTTTTTTCACGGCCGCTTGATCTCGATGCGGTTTTCGACCTCGGTCACGCCGGGCGCCGACCAGGCGGCTCGCTCGGCAACTTCGCGTCCGGTCCAGGCGCTGACCTTGCCGGCGAGCGTTACCCGGCCGCCGGACACGGCAACGGTAACGCCGTCGGCGTCGAGTCCGGCACTGCGGTCGATCGCAGCACGGATGTTGGCGCGGACATCCGCGGCGCGCGGCTTTGGCATCACTGCAATGTCGTTCACGACAGCGTGCACGCCGCCGAGCTTGCGCACGTCATATTCGGCTTCGACACGCTGGTAATGCCACTCGACGGCCCCCGAAAGCGTCACGATCCCATGCTCGACTTTGATCGAGATGCGACCGGCGGGGATCGCGACGTCCCATTCCAAGAGCCGGACAGCACGGGCCGCGATCTCGTCATCCGCCAGTTTCTTGTCCGAGGGAAGCCGGACCTCGAGCTCCTGGGCCACGGCTTCCACGCCTCTCACCCGACGAACCGCCCGTTCGGCGGTAATTTTTTCGCCGTAGCTACGAACATGACCGGACAAGGTGACGACACCGTCTCGGGCGCTTACGCCAATATGAGCGGCGTCGACGCCGGGCTCGAATTCGAGCGCGTCGATCACGCGCTGCTGCAGTTGGAGGTCGTGGTTCACTTCCCGCTCCCACTTTCGTCCGCCGCTCGGGCCGAAGGCTATGCGCTGGCATTGCCGATCGGTCAGCCCGAGTCAATCGCAGCGCCATGCTCGGAGGCGCAATCCTCGCACTCGGCGGATACCGTTATCCGCCTATGCCTCGCTCAGCCTCCTCCCCCCGTTCGTCGATCGCATTCATCGGCGAGCTGCCGCAGGTCCTCGCTTACGCTGACCGTGTAGGTCATCGGCTCCAACCGCTGGAGCGTAGCGGGCAGGCGCCGCAGCCCCTCCGCGGCAAAGGCACGGATAGCGGGCAGGCTCGGCATTGGGGCAAGGCTTCGCCCGTTCCGCATCACCGGCCGCAACAGCGGCTCGCCGTCGCGCGTTTCCCCCTCCAGTCCGAGCACGTCGCCGGCATAGCTTCCATCGGCCGCATGACGGCGCCAGATCTGCTTGCGGCCCGGCCACGTCGCCTTTCCCTCGGATCGCTTGCGCCGCGCCACTCCGTCATATTCCTGAAGCTTGTAAGCGCAATCGAGCGCCGGTGAATCCTGCGAGGTGGTGAGGCTCGTGCCGATCCCATAGCCGTCGATCGGAACGCGATCTCGCGTGAACGCCGCGAGCGCATCCTCGTCGAGCCCGCCGCTCGCGAAGATGGTGATGTGCTGCAAGCGATGCGCGTCGAGGATGGCACGCACACGGCGCGCATGCTCGCCGAGATCGCCGCTATCGATGCGCACACCGTGAATCCGGATGTGCTCGCGCGCGAGCCGGGGCGCGAGTTCCGCCACCTTTTCCGCCCCCCGCTCGGTGTCGTAGGTGTCGATGAGCAGCACGACGCCCGCTGGCCGGCTGCGCGCGAAATTCTCGAAAGCGCGGCTCTCGTCGTCATGCGCCTGGATGAACGAATGGGCCATGGTGCCATAGGCAGGCATGCCGAAGCGCAGCGCTGCTTCCAGCGTGGCCGTGCCGGTGAAGCCCGCGAGATAGCTGGCACGCGCCGCGAGCAACCCCGCCTCGGCGCCATGCGCCCGTCTCAGCCCGAAATCGACGAGCTGTTTGGCGGGCGCGGCCAGCACCATGCGCGCCGCCTTCGACGCGACGACCGTCTGGAAATGCAGCAAGTTGATGAGGCGCGTCTCGACGAGCTGCGCCTGAGGCAAGGGCGCCACCACACGCAACAGCGGCTCTTCCGGAAAGAAAATCGTCCCTTCCGGTAGCGCATCGACATCGCCCGTGAAGTGGAAATCGGACAGCGAGTCGACGAACGCGCGCGGGAATTGGCCGACGCCGTGAAGCGCATCGCGTTCCGCGTCGGTAAAGCGCGCCGTCTCCAGGAACTGGACAGCCTGCTCGAGGCCGGCGGCCATGAGAAAGCCGCGCCGAGGCGGCAGCTTGCGCACGAAGAGCTCGAACACGGCCGTGCCGGCAAAGCCATGCTCCCAATAGGCCTGCAGCATCGCCAGCTGGTAGAGATCCGTAAGGAGGAGGCTTTCGTGCTGCGACATGAAGGGAAGAGCCACCCCGGTCAGGCGATCGTGCGCCTGAGCAGCGGGCGAAGTTCTTCAAGCGGCCGCGCATTCAACACGTCCTCTGGGCTGAGCCAGCCGCGCCGCGCCTGTCCGACGCCGAAGCGCAGATAGGACAGCTCGGTATCCCGGTGCGCGTCGGAAGCGATGCTGACGAGCACGCCCGCCTCCTTCGCCATGCGGCAGTGGGTGTCCGTGAGGTCGAGGCGGTCCGGATGCGCGTTGAGCTCGAGGAAGCAGCCGCGTTCGCGCGCGGCGTCGATGAGGCGCGGCATATCGACGTCATAGGGCTCGCGCTCGCCGATCAGGCGTCCGGTGGGGTGGGCAAGGATGGTGAAATGCGGGCGTTCCATGGCGCGAAGGATGCGCTCGGTCTGCTGCTCGCGCGACAGGTTGAAACGGCTGTGGACGGCCGCGACGACCAAATCCAACTCGGCCAGCGCCGAATCCGGCAGATCGAGCTTGCCGTCCTCGAGGATGTCGACCTCGATGCCTCTAAGCACGGTGAACGGCCCGATATGCGCATTGAGCCGGTCGATCTCGGCAACCTGACGGCGCAGGCGCGCGGGATCGAGCCCGTGCGCCATGGCGAGATGGCGCGAATGCTCGGTGATGGCGATGTAACCGAGCCCTAGGGCACGTGCCGCTTCCACCATCTCCTCGATGGTGTTATGGCCGTCAGTGGCCGTGCTGTGCACGTGGAGATCGCCGCGAAGATCGGCGAGTTCGACCAGCTTCGGCAGTCGATGGGCAGCCGCTGCCTCAATCTCGCCGCGGTTCTCGCGCAGCTCCGGCGGGATGAAGGGGAGGTCGACGGCCTTGTACACCTCGGCCTCGGTTTCGCCGCCGATGCGTCGACGTCCGCGAAAGACGCCATACTCGTTGATCTTGAGCCCGTTCTCCTGGCCAAGCCGGCGGATGGCGATATTGTGTGCTTTGCTGCCGGTGAAGTAATGCAGCGCCGCGCCGTAGCTCTCCTCCGGCACGATGCGAAGATCGACCTGCAAGCCCGAGCGCAGCACGACAGTCGCGCGCGTGTCGCCTGCGGCGGCGACGCGCACGACTTCCGGGTATTGGGTGAACCATGTGGTCACCGGTGGTCCCTTGGCGGCGGTAGCGACGATATCGATATCGCCCACCGTCTCCTGGCAGCGGCGGTAGCTGCCGGCGACCGTTACCTGGCCTACGCCCGGTGCCTTCCTCAAATGGTCGATCAGGGGTGCGGCCAAGCCCTCGACCGCCGCAAGCTTGAAGCGTGACGGGACGTGCGATCGTTCCTCGATCGCCTCGAGCAGCTTCTTCTCAATGCCTGCGCCGAACCCAGGGAGCGTGCGCACGCGACCGTCCAGCAGCGCCCGATGCAGCTGCTCGACGCTATGGATATGGAGCTTCTCGCAGAGCAGTTTGACGCGCTTGGGCCCGAGATTGGGCAGCCGCAGCAGTTCCAGCGCGATCGCAGGCACATGGCGGCGCAACTCATCCAGCAGCGGCAGCCGCTCTCTCGTCGCCAACTCCTTGATCTTGCCGGCAAGGTCGGCGCCGATACCCCGCACCTTCGGCAGGTCCTCGCCGCGCGCCAGCAGGCTTGCCACTTCCGTGCCCAGTCCGCGCACGACGCGCGCGGCATTGCGATAGGCGCGAATGCGAAAGGGGTTTCCCTGCTCCAACTCGAGCAGGTCGGCGACCTGGTCGAGCGCGTCGGCGATTTCCGTGTTGTGGGCGGGCATGATCCGGCCATCGGAAAAAGGTTAATGACTATCGCAAGATCGCCGCCGTACCACCTTGATCCACATCAAGGTCGCCTGGAAGCAGATCGCCAATGGTGGCTGTGGCACGTTCACCCGTGAGGGCGCGAGAAAATGTCGCTGCCAGCCGTCACCGACCTGCCGTCGTTCCGATCGCTCTACCGCCATGGCTTCTTCCGGGCAGCGATCGCCACGCCAGTGGTGTCGCTTGCCTCGCCGGCCGAAAATGCCCGGGAGACGGTTCGCTTGGCCGGCGCGGCGGCCGAGCGGCGGGCCGGGCTTGTCGTGTTTCCGGAGCTCGGCATCACCGGCTACGCCAATGACGATCTCTTCTTCCAGCACGCGCTGCTCGGAGCGGCCGAGACGGCGCTGGCCGAGATCCTGGCGGCCAGCATCGAACTGCCGCTCGTGATCGTTGTCGGGCTGCCGGTCCGCGCCGAGGCGAAGCTCTTCAACTGCGCCGCCGTCATCCATGGTGGCGCCATCCTTGGCGTTGCGCCGAAAAGCTATCTGCCGAATTATCGGGAGTTCTATGAAAAGCGGCAATTCTGCTCGGCAAGACAAGCGCTATTGCCGTCGGTCTCGCTGCTGGGGCGGGACGTGCCGTTCGGTGCCAATCTCATCTTCGAGGCACGCGCTTGTCCCGGCTTCGCGCTGCATGTCGAAATCTGCGAGGACCTGTGGGCTCCCATACCGCCCAGCACCTATGCGGCCTTGGCCGGCGCCACGGTGCTCGCCAACCTCTCCGCCAGCAATGCCACCATCGGCAAGGCCGACTACCGGCGCCTGCTCTGCGCCTCCCTATCGGGACGCTGCGTCGCCGCCTATCTCTATGCCGCCGCCGGGTTCGGCGAATCGACGACCGATCTCGCCTGGGACGGCCAAGCGCTCGCCTATGAGAATGGCGAACTGCTCGCGGAGGGCGACAGATTCGCCGCGTCGTCGCACCTCACCTTCGCCGATATCGATCTCGACCGCCTGGTGCAGGAGCGCGCGCGGCTCACGACCTTCAATGACGGTGCCGTGGTTCATCGCGATGCCCTGACCGCGATGCGACGGTTCTCCATCGCCTTCGATCCGCCGCGCGGGGAGATTCCCCTTGCCCGCGCCATTTCCCGCTTCCCCTACGTTCCCAGCGATCGGCGGCGTCGCGATGAACGCTGTCGCGAAGTCTATGAGATCCAGGTGCAGGGCCTGGCGCAGCGCCTCAGAGCCACGAAGCTGCAAAAGGCCGTTATCGGCGTCTCCGGCGGCCTCGATTCGGCGCAGGCGCTGCTCGTCACCGCCCGCGCTTTCGATCGCCTGGGTCTCCCGCGCACGCAGATCCTCGCCTACAGCCTGCCCGGCTTCGCGACGAGTGAGCAGACGCGGCAGAACGCTCTGCGGCTCGCGCACGGCCTTGGCGTCAGCGCGGCTGAGATCGACATTCGCCCGGCAGCGCGCCGAATGCTCGAGGATATCGGCCATCCCTTCGCGCGCGGCGAGCCTCTCTACGACAAGACGTTCGAGAACGTTCAGGCCGGCGAGCGCACCTCTCACCTCTTTCGCCTCGCCAATCACCACGGCGCACTGGTGATCGGCACGAGCGATCTATCCGAGCTGGCGCTGGGCTACACGACCTACGGCGTTGGCGATCAGATGGCGCATTACAGCGTCAACGCCTCGGTGCCGAAGACCCTGCTTCGCTATCTCATCGCCTGGGTCATCGAGGCCGGGGAGCTGTCGGAGGCGGCCGCGGTGGCGTTCGCGGCCATTCTCGCCACGCCTGCCTCGCCCGAGCTCGTGCCCGCAAGAGAAGGGGCCGTACAGCGCGCGGAAGACGAGATCGGCCCCTACGAGCTGCAGGATTTCAATCTCTATTACCTCAGCCGGTACGGCTATCGGCCGAGCAAAATTGCGTTTCTCGCGGATCACGCCTGGGGCGCTAGCGAGCGCGGCGACTGGCCGGACCCGCTTACGGCGCTCGAGCGCCACGCCTATGACCTACCGATGATCAAGAAATGGCTGGAGATTTTTCTCCTTCGCTTCATCGAGCAGAGCCAGTTCAAGCGCTCGGCCCTGCCGAACGGGCCGAAGGTCGGCTCGGGCGGATCGCTGTCCCCGCGCGGCGATTGGCGCGCGCCGAGCGATGCCAGCGCTCAAGCATGGATCGCGGAGTTGCGTCAAAACGTGCCGTAAATACCGGCTCGGGCGCCCGGGACTATGCGGCTCCGACCAGCAACAGATCGCACCAGGTGTTCGCGACGAGCGCCTGCACGCCCTCCTGCCCCAGCGCGGAGGTCTCGATCGCGACGAGCCGCGGATTCAACCGAGCGATTCGATTGCGGACATCCGCGAGGTCGAGCAGCGGATGCTCGACGGAGACGTTTGGCACGCTCGCAAGCTCGAACTGGCGGAGCATCGCTTCGCGGAACCCAGCATCGGCCGCCAGATCGCCGAGCGGAAGTACATGCACTTGATCTTGAGGGCCCGCGAGCGCTCGAACGGCCCCCAGGACCCTGTCGTGAGCGGCGGTGCCCGCGTCCAGCACCAGGGCGATGCATGGACGCTCGCCTCCCTCATTGCGGCGCAGGAGCACCATGGCGCCGAGATCTCCGGCGGCGCCCTCCCACAGCGAGCGGGGTCGCCAAGAGCCCGAGAACGGACGCGCGCCGGCATCGACCACCAGAATATCGCCCTCCGCGACGGCACCGGACGCGGCGCTCGGCAGGTCGCGCCGCTCCGCAAAGGACCAATCGATCCCCTCGTGCTTGGCCGCGGCTTCGATTGCGCGCCGCATCGAAGCCGCAAGCGCCGAAAGCAGATTCCGCAACTCGTCGACCTCGAGCGTTCCCGACAGCTCTGGCGCGGATAGACTCACGTGGCGGCTGAAGGGGAGCATGGCGAGACGCAGCAGGTTCTCGTCCATGAGGAAGACGCCGTGAAGCGGCACCCGCCAGCGCGCGGCCAGCACCGCCGCCCCGCGCACGGCAATGTCGATATCGCCGTGAGCGCCGCAGGCGATGACGACCCGTTTTATCTTCGGCTCATTCATCGTTCTCACCTGTGCCAACGCGCGACCGCCGCGGCTTCTTTGGCAAAGGAGCACGGGCTGCGCGCTGCGCGAAAGCCGCCAGCCTCGCGGCGATGGCGCGGTTGATCGTTCCTTCCGCATAGCTCCCGCCTGCATCGGGCACGCCCGCCGGGATTCCGGTCAGAAGCTCGATCCCCTGATCGATGGTCTCGAATGGAATGATCGAGAAGAGACCTGCGGCCGCGGCATCGACCACCTCGCGCCTCAGCATAAGGTGTTGCACATTGGCGGGGGGGATGAGAACGCCCTGATCGCCGGAAAGGCCGCGCGCCTTGCAGATGTCGAAGAAGCCTTCGACTTTCGCGTCGACCCCGCCGACCGCCTGGATGCCGCCGTGCTGGTCCACCGACCCGGTTACCGCCAGGGACTGCCGGATCGGCGCTCCCGACAAGGCGGAAAGCAGGGCGAAAAGCTCGGCCGCGGAGGCGCTGTCGCCCTCGACCGGGCCGTAGGACTGCTCGAATACCAGGCTCGCGGTGAGCGACAGCGGCCCGCTCCGCCCGAAACGGCCCCCGAGAAAGCCCGACAGGATGAGAATGCCCTTTGAATGGATGGGTCCGCCGAGCGCCACCTCGCGCTCGATGTCGATCACTTCGCCCTTGCCGAGCCGCACCTGCGCGGTGATGCGGCTCGGGCGGCCGAAGCTCACGCCGCCCAAGGTGACGACGGAAAGTCCGTTCACCTGGCCGATGCGCTCGCCCGTCGTCTCGACGCGCAGCGTGTTTCGGCCGATCTCCTCTTGGAAGCGGCGATGGATCCGATCGGCGCGGCGCCGGCGAGCGTCGATCGCAGCCTCGATCTCGGCGGCGCCGACCCGGGTTTTGCCGGCCAGCTCCGCCAAATGATCCGCTTCTTGTAGGAGATCCACCAGTCCGCGGATTTCTGCGGTGAGCTTTGCCGCATCGCTGCTCATCCGCGCCGCCTCTTCGATCGTTCGCGCCACGGCCGCACGGTCCAAGGGCCGCAGCTTCTCGCGCCGCGCTGCCGACGCGATGAGCCGGGCATAAAGCCCTGTGGTCGCCGCCGATCGCTCGATGCGGTCGTCGAAATCGGCGGCAATCTTGAAGAGCTCGGGGAAATCGGGATCGAGTTCTGATAAGAGATAATAAAGCAGCGGCGATCCCACGAGGACGACCTTGACTTCAAGAGGTATCGGCTCGGGATCGAGCGACACGGTACTGGCGAGGCTGAGCAGTTGTTCGAGCGACACGGTGCGAATCTCGCCCGATCGCAAGGCACGTTTCAGGGATTCCCAGCCGAAATTGGCGGCAAAGAGCCGCTGAGCGTCGAGCACGAGATAGCCGCCATTGGCGCGATGCAGCGCGCCCGGGACGATCAGGTTGAAATCAGTGAAGAGAGCACCGAAGCGGGCGAAATGCTCGATGCGGCCGATCAGGTTCTGAAGGGTCGGATGATCCTCGTAGACGATCGGCGCACCTTTTTGACCGGCATTGTCGACGAGCACATTGACCTGGTAGCGGCGGAAGGACGACATTTCGGCAGGCGAGCCTTCCACCTGTGGCTCATCGCGATCCCGTCCGGTGAACTCCTCGGCATGCTCGAGGATGTCGCTCTCGACCTCGCCCAGATAGGCGACGACATCCCGCAGGTCGGTGAATGCGGCGCGCACTGCTTGCAGCAAGTGCCGAACGACCACCGCCGTCGTGTCGCGGTTGAGCTGGCGGACCGCGTCCCGATGCTCGCGTTCCCATTCGGGAATCTTGCGCACGATGGATTCGAGTTCGGCTTGCAAGGATTCGATATCGGTCCGCATGCGCTCGCGATCTTCCGCGGGAAGCCGCTGGAAGACATCGGGCGGGATGACTTCGCCATTGCGGATGGGGGCAAGCGCAAGCCCCATTGGCGTGCGAAGCAGGCCGATGCTCTTCAGTTCGGCCTTGCGCTGCAGAGCGCCAAACGCCTCCTCGTGGCGGTGCTTGAACTGCTGGTCGAGCACCTCGCGCCGAGTCCGATAGTCTTCGCGCTCGAAGGCGGCCGGAAGCGCCACGCGCAGCTCCGCGACGAGGTGTTTCATCGCGTCGCGAAGCGTGGCCGCGCGCCCTGTCGGCAATATCAGGCGCCGCGGCCGATGCGGATCGGCAAAGTCGTTGACGTAGCACCAGTCGGGCGGTGCCGGCGCGGCGGCGGCTTGAAGCTGCAGAAGCTGGTCGATCATCGTGTGCTTGCCCGTGCCCGGCGGACCGAAGGCGAAGACGTTAAAGCCCTTGCGGCGGATGCCGATGCCGGCGCGGATCGCGTCGAGCGCCCGCTCCTGGCCCACCAACCCCGGCAGGTCCGCGAGTTCCTCCGTCGTCTCGAAGGCAAGGCCGCCCAGCTCGCAGACACTGCGCAGGCGCGACGCCGGAAGCGCGCGCCCCGGCGTGAACGGCGCCGCTGCCGCCGCCTCCGCCGAGGCCGGTTTTTCGCACTTCGCGAGGACCGCTTCGTCGCTCATGAGCCAGAGCTCCCTCCTGCCGTTATTTGCCTGCTCATAGCCCCGGATCGTGCGAAGCGCTTTGAGACAAATCAAGGGGGTCGGGGCAACCGACGCTCTTGAGCTATGTCAATGCCGGCGACCGGCCCCTTGCCGCAATTATTTGATCATCCTGGAGGAGAGCTTCATGCCCAGGCACCCTACGACCTGGATCGTCATCGCCGATGGCAGCCGCGCGCGGATTGTGGTGCACCGCGAAGGCGGCAAAGGCTTCGACATCGTGTCGGAGACCGCCTCGCAAGAGGCCCATACGCCGTCACACGAAATCTGGGCCGATCGGCCGGGCCGAACACGGGAGGGTGGGTACGCCGGGCACCACGGCATCGAGCCGCGGCGTGATCCTCACAACGAGCGCAAGGCCGCTTTCGTCCGTGGCCTGGCCGCCCAGTTGAACCAGGCGGCCGAGGAAAAACGCTTTGACAGGCTTATTCTGTTTGCTCCGCCGCGTTGTCTGGGCGAGATGCGCGACGCGCTCGACGAGGCGGCGCGACGCAAGATCAAGGCCGCAGCCGCGAAGGACCTCACGAAGCTGCCGCTTGACGAGCTGCCGCGGTATCTCGACGCTCTCGGTCGGACGTGAGACCGGCGTTTCCCTCGCCGGGGGCGACCCCGCCGCGCAGCGATCAGCGCGGAGCCGGCTGGCAACGCGGACAGTAATAGGACGTCCGGCCTGAAAACTTGATCGCGGCAACCGCACCGCCGCAACGTGGGCAGCGTCCACCTTTCTTTCGCTCGCGAATGATGAAGCCGCGCGGGAGGCGCTCGAGCATCTGCTCCGAACCGCTGCCGCGACGGATCGCCGTGCGCAGCACGCTTTTCGTCTTGTTGAACAGCCGCTTGAGATCTCCCCGATCCAGTCGATCGGCACGACTGTGCGGATCGAGCCGCGCTTGAAAGAGGATCTCGTCGGAATAGATGTTGCCAATGCCGGCCACGACAGCCTGATCCATCAGCACCGACTTGATATCGCGCTTGCGCGCGGCGACAGCCTGTGCGAATTCGGCGAGTCCAAGGCCTGCATCCAGCACGTCCGGCCCAAGCTTCTCCTTCGCGACAAAAGCATCGGCGTCCGCCACGAGCTCGACGCGGCCCAGAAGCCTTGGATTGACATAGGCAAGGTGATGATCGTCGCCGAAGTCGAGGCGCAGGCGGTCATAAGGCGGATCCTCGTCATCCCTGCCGAAATGCTGGAGCGACCCGTTCATGCCGAAATGCATGACAAGCCACCCCCCCTTGTCCAGCGCGACCAGCAGGTACTTGCCATGCCGTCGCGTCGCGCGGAGCAGCGCGCCCTTGAGCTTGGCAACCAATCGGGCCGGCGACGACTTGCCGATGATCCGTCTGTCGCGAATGGATACGCCTGTGATCGTCCGTCCGAGACAAGTGGCGTCGAGACGACGCTTGAAGATTTCAACTTCGGGAAGCTCGGGCATGCCAGCTCCGTTAGCTCTCTCTGGTCTCCCACCGGCGGGTGCGCATCGCGGCGCGGATGCGTCGCTCGGCCAGGGCAACGGCCGCCGCCCGCGGCAGGACCTTGCCGCGTTCGACCTCGTCCATCACCAGGCGCATATTCGTTCGGATCTTTTCTTCGATCGCCGCGAAGGCCAGCGCTTGCGTTCCGCCTTGATACTCGGTTGCGGCGCAGATGACGCCGCCGGCATTGCCGATGAAGTCGGGGATCACCAACACCCCGGCCGCGGCAAGAGCGCGCTCCGCCTCGGAGGTACAGGGGATGTTGGCGCCTTCCGCCACAAGTCGCGTGCGCAACCGCCCGACATTCGCGGTGTCGATCGCATCGGGCCGAGCAGCCGGAATCCAAATGTCGCAGGGAATGTCGATCACCGCCTCGCGCCCAAGCTTTCGCCCCCGCGGGTGGTCGCGGAGGCTGCGGCCGGCGGCTTTGAGCTCGATGAGCGCGCCGATGTCGAGCCCGTCCTGCTCGATGAGCGTGCCCTGCGAATCGCTGGCGCCGACCAGGACCGCCCCCCTCTCGGCAAGAATGCGCGCCGCGTGCTTGCCGACCGAACCGAAGCCCTGCACGACGACGCGCGCTCCCTTGAGCTCGAGGCCGATCGTCTCGCGTGCCACATCGATGGCAACGACAAGGCCGAAGCCGGTGGCGCCGATCTCGTCAAGCGGGATGCCGCCGATCTCGCGCGGCAGCCCAACGGCACGGCCGATCTCGTCCTTGATCCAGCCCATCGCGAGCTCGTCGGTGCCCATGTCGGGACCGGGCACATAATCCTGGAGGTCGGCCATAGCGGAAGCAAAGGCGCGAATGAGTCGCTCTTTTTCCCGGAGCGGCATCTTCGGATCGCCATAGACGACCGACTTGCCGCCGCCGTGAGCCAGGCCGGCGGCGGCGTTCTTGAGACTCATCGCGCGCGCCAGTCGAAAAGCCTCCTCCGCGCTCACATCGGGTGCCATGCGCACGCCGCCGACCGCCGGCCCGCAGGCGATGTTGTCGATCGCCACGACCGCCTTCAATCCCACCGGCGGGCGATGGATGTGCACGATCTTGAGCGGGCCCCACTGGTCGGCAAAGCGAAACACGTCTTCCATGGCACGCTCCCTAGTAGCGGCTATGAAGGTCGGCGATCATCGCCTGAAGAAACCGAGCCGCGTCTCCGCCCGTTGCCGCGCGGTGATCGAAGGTGAGCGACAGCGGCAGCATATGGCGGAATGCCGGCCCCGGACGGCCCGGAACGGCCTTGGGTGCTATGCGCCCGGCGCCGATGATCGCGATTTGCGGCGGGACGACCACCAGCGCCGCATGGCTGCCCGCGAGCATGCCGAAATTCGACAGGGTGATTGTCGCATCGCGCAGCTGGCCCAGTGCGATCCTACGGGAGTGCGCGGCAGCAAGAAGCGCGGCGAGATGATGGCGGAGCGCGCTCGGATCACGACTGGCGACATCGCGGAGCACCGGAACGATCAGGCCTTCCTCCGTGTCCACTGCGATGCCGAGATCGATCTGCGGCCGCACTTGCCGGACCATGGCGCGGCCGTCATACCAGGCATTGAGCGCTGGCACCGACCGGCAGCCGGCGACGACGGCGCGAATGAGCCGGACGGTCACATCGGCGCCCGGCTTCCACCAGGCCTCGACATCCGCCTCGTCGAAGACGGTCGCGGGCACGACTTCCGCATGGGAGCGCGCCATGTTCACCGCCATGCTGCGCCGCATGCCGCGTAACGGCTCACCGACGATGCCGGCTTCCGGAGATGCCGCGGCACGCTCCACATCCTCGCGGGTGATGGCGCCGCCGGGCCCATGCCCGCGGAGTGCGGCGAGATCGACGCCGCGCTCGCGCGCCAGCGCCCGAACCGCTGGCGCGGCCCTGCCGGGCGGCTTCGATTCCGGCGACGGCGTCGGTGCCGGCGGCACCTCGGGAGCGAGCTCTCCGACCACCGTCCCGCTGTCGGGATGAGGACCTTCCTCGAACGCGAGGATGGCAGCGCCGACCTTGACGCGGTCATGCACCTTGGCGAGCAGGCGCGCAATGCGGCCCGCGCGCGGCGACGGCACCTCGACGACCGCCTTCTCGGTTTCAACCGAGACGAGCGGCTGATCGGCAACCACGTGATCGCCTTCAGCGACATGCCAGGCCACGATCTCCGCCTCCTGGAGGCCCTCGCCAAGGTCGGGAAGCGCGAAGCTGCTCATGCGTATGCCATGGCGCGCAGGGCCGCAGCTGCAATGCGGGCGGCATTGGGCAGATAGAGATGCTCGAGCCGGGGCAGCGGCATCACCGTGTCATAGCCGGCGACACGCTCGATCGGTGCAAGCAAGGTCATCAGGCCGCGCTCGGCGAGCCGGGCTGCGATCTCGCCGGCAAATCCGCCGGTCAGCGGCGCTTCCTGCGCTATAACGCACCGCCCGGTCTTGCCGACCGAGGCAACGATCGTCTCGGCATCGAGGGGCTTCAGCGTCGCGACATCGATCACCGCCGCGCTCACGCCCTCCTGCGCCAGCGCGTCGGCGGCGGCAAGCGCCTCGCGCACCATGCCGCCCCAGGCGATCAGCGTCGTATCCGTGCCTTCGCGCAACACGAAGCAGCGATCGAGGGGAAGGCCCGCGCCATCGTCGGCAACGTCCTCGCGAGACGCGCGATAGAGCCGCGTCGGCTCGAGGAAAACCACGGGATCGGCATCGCGGATCGCTGCGAGCAGCATGCCATAGGCGCGGCGCGGTGAGGACGGGATGACAACGCGCAATCCCGGGATATGCGCGAACATGGCCTCCGGGCTTTCCGAATGATGCTCGGGCGCATGCACGCCGCCGCCGGACGGCGACCGCAGCACCATCGGACAAGTAATTCGCCCGCGCGTCCGCGTGCGCAGGCGCGAGGCGTGATTCACTAATTGATCGATCGCAGGATAGATGAAGCCGGTGAACTGGATCTCCGCCACCGGCCGGAATCCCTGCGCGGCGAGCCCGATCGAAAGGCCCGCAATGGCCGCTTCGGCAAGCGGCGTGTCGAGCACCCGCTCGGCGCCGAAGCGCGCCAGCAGCCCGTCGGTTGCGCGGAAAACGCCGCCATCGGCGCCGACATCCTCGCCGAGGACCAGGACGCGAGGGTCTTCCTCCATGGCGCGCGCTAGGGCGAGCGTGACGGCCTGAATGAGGGTGATTTCGACCACGGGATCACCTCGCCGTCATCGGCTCGGGCCCCGTCGCGGGTACCGGCGCGAGCGCTTGTGCGCGTTGGCCGGAGAGATCGGTCGGTAACCGTGCAAAGGTGTAGTCGAACATGCTCTCCGGCGGCTGAGGCTCCGTGGCGAGATAGGCGGATGCAGCCGCATCGATCTCGGCCGCGGTCGCGGCGAGCAGGCGTTCCTCGTCGTCCTTCGTCCAACGCCCGATCTTGGCGAGATAGGCGCGCAGGCGGATCAGCGGCTCCTCCGGCCAATGTCGACTCACCTCGGCGTCATCGCGATAGCGACTCGCATCATCGGCGGTCGTGTGATCGGCAAGCCGGTAGGTGACGGCCTCGATGAGGCTCGCGCCACCCCCCGTCCTTGCCCGCTCCAGCGCCGCCGCCGCTGCTTGACGGACCGCGATCACGTCATTCCCGTCGACCTGCTCGCCGGGTATGCCCGCCGCCACCGCCTTCTGCGCCAGCGTCTCAGCAGCGCTTTGGCGCCGGCGGGGCACCGAGATTGCCCACTGGTTGTTGGTAACGACGAAGACAGCGGGGAGTTGCCACACCCCGGCAATGTTGAGCGCCTCGGCGACGTCGCCTTTGGAGGTGGCCCCATCGCCAAAGATCGCGACGGCGACGCGGCGTTCACGGCGCAGCTTGAAGGCCAGCGCCACTCCGGCGGCATGCGGCGCATGGCTGCCGACGGGCACGCAACAGGGGAAATCCTGACGCGGTCCCGAGAAATCGCTGCCGCGCTCATCGCCGCCCCAGTAGAGAAAGAGCTCAAGCGGGGTCACGCCGCGCCAGAGCTGCGCGCCGTGCTCACGATAGCTCGGCAGCAGCACGTCTTCGGCGCACATCGCGCTTGCGATGCCGACCGGCACAGCCTCCTGGCCAAGCGAGGAGGCGAAGGTCCCGAGACGGCCGGTCCGCTGCAATGCCACCGCCTTGGCATCGAAGGTCCGGGTGCGGACCATGGCGCGGTAAAGCCCGATCAGCGTCTCCGCATCATGGGCAAGGTCCGGCAGGGCCTCGAGCGGCCGCCCATCCGGGGCGAGGCACCGGCGGTAGCCGATATCGAAATGCGCCACCCTTTCCGCCACTTCGCACCTGTCGCAGCTGTCGCGAACCGGAAAAGGCTAGGACTGGCCGGCGGGCCGTGCCTTGACGCAAATCAATCGGCGCGCGTGCGGCGGGTTGATTTGCCTCAATGTCCTTCGGCGGGGGCCGACCTAGCTTGCCGCATCGAGCGCGAGGAAGGTATTGCGCATGTCGACCGGATTTCACGCGGGACAGGATCCCAACCCGCCAACAGGCATCGAAGCGGCCGCGGCCACGGATAGAATTGACGCGTTTCTCGCTGCCGAGAACCCTTCGACCCCCTGCGTGGTCATCGATCTCCAGATCGTCAGCGCGTACTATCGGGCGCTCTGCGCGCTGTTTCCGGCCACGTCGATCTACTACGCCGTGAAGGCCAATCCCGCGCCGGAGGTGATCGCCACCCTTGCCGCGCTTGGCGCCAGCTTCGATCTTGCGAGCAACGGCGAGATCGCGCGCTGCCGGGGCATGGGATTGCCGGCAACCCGCTGCTCCTTCGGCAACACCATCAAGCGGGAAGCGGACATCGCGCGAGCGCGCGCAGACGGCATCGACCTCTTCGCCTTCGACAGCCCCACGGAACTCGAGAAGCTCGCACGCGCCGCTCCCGGGGCGCGGGTCTTCTGCCGGATGCTGGTCGGGGCCCATGGCGCGCAATGGCCGCTCAGCCGCAAGTTCGGTTGCGATCGGCAGACCGCCGCCGAGCTGCTGCTGCGCGCGAGCCGATTGGGATTGCGGCCGGTAGGCGTCTCCTTCCATGTCGGCTCGCAACAAACCGAGCCCCAACGCTGGAGCATCGCGATTGCCCATGCAGCGGAGATCCTGCGCCGCTGTTCACGTGAGGGAGTGACGCTCGATCTGCTTAACCTCGGCGGCGGATTGCCGGCCCATTACCGCATGCCGGTTCCCGAATTGTCGTGCTATGCGGAGGCGATCGAGACCGCGCTCAGCCGAGAATTTGGCGGCGCTCGACCCCAGATTCTGCTGGAGCCCGGGCGATACCTGGTCGGCGATGCCGGCTTGTTGCGCGCCACGGTCCTGTTGATTGCCGAGCGGCCATATCACGACCAGGAGCGATGGGTCTATCTCGATGCCGGGCGATATAACGGATTGCCCGAGACGCTGAACGAGCGAATCGCCTACCGGCTACGCACGCCGCGTCACGGCGGCGCCTGCGGGCGCGTGGTGCTTGCCGGTCCCACCTGCGACAGTACCGACATTATTTACGAAAAAACGCGCTACGAGCTGCCGCTGGCGCTCGGCATCGGCGATCCCGTCGACTTCCTGTCGGCCGGCGCCTACACCGCGAGCTATGCATCCGTGGAATTCAATGGCTTCCCTCCCATCCGCACCTATTGCATCTGAAGCGCCGGCGGCAACGCGCGTGGTCATTCTCGGCGCCGCGGGTCGCGACTTTCATAACTTTAACATGGTCTATCGCAACGACACCGCCGCGCGGGTCGTCGCCTTCACCGCGACGCAGATCCCCGGCATAGCGGAACGACGCTACCCGGCCCAGCTGGCAGGCCCGCTTTATCCCGAGGGCATACCCGTCATTGCCGAGGATCGGCTCGAAGAGTTCTGCCGCGCCCAACCCGTCGACGAGATCGTCTTCGCCTATAGCGACGTGCCGCATGAGCATGTGATGCACCTGGCTTCACGCGCATTGGCCTTGGGCGCCGATTTCACGCTCCTGGGTCCTGCGCGGACGATGCTCGAGGCGTCCCTGCCGGTGATCGCTGTTACCGCCGTGCGGACGGGGTGCGGCAAGTCGGCGATCGCACGGTTCATTGCCGGGCGCCTGCGCGAGCGCGGCAGGCGGGTTGCCGTTCTTCGCCATCCGATGCCGTATGGCGATCTCGCATCCGAGCGCGTCCAGCGCTTTGCGTCGACGGCCGATCTCGATCGAGCCTCCTGCACCATCGAGGAGCGGGAGGAATACGAGCCGCATATCGCCATCGGCAACCTTGTCTTTGCCGGCGTCGACTATGCCGCCGTTCTCAAGGCGGCTGAAAGCGAGGCCGATATCATCGTCTGGGACGGCGGAAACAACGACTTCCCGTTCATCCGGCCCGACTTCCACATCGCGGTCGCCGATGCCCTGCGACCCGCGCAGGTGACGACGCATCATCCCGGCGAGGCGGTTGCCCGCATGGCGGATGTGCTGGTCGTCAACAAGGTGGATGCGGCGGCAAGCGCGGATATCGAGGCGCTAATCGCGCGCTGTCGCGCGATCAACCCGCGCGCCCTCGTTGTCCGCGGGGCCTCGCCCGTGCGGCTCGATGACCCGACCGGGATCAAGGGCCGACGCGTGCTCGTCGTCGAGGACGGACCGACCATCACCCATGGCGGCATGGCCTATGGCGCGGGCCTGGTCGCCGCCCAGGCCGCCGGGGCGGCCGAGATCGTCGACCCCCGAACCGCCGCCTCCCCGGAAATCGCCGCCGTGTTTGCCGCCTACCCGCATATCGGCAAAGTGCTGCCGGCCGTCGGCTACAACCCGGCGCAGCTGCACGCGATCGAGACCACGATCAACCGTGCCGTCGCCGATATCGTGATCGCCGCCACGCCGATCGACCTCGCGCGGCTGATTCGCGTCGACAAGCCGATCGTGCGTGCGCGCTATGCCTTTTCCGATGCCGGCGAACCACGTCTTGCGGCGATCATTGACGGCTTCCTCGATGGCCGCGGCACCGCCGGCGGAGCGCGATGATGCGCGTGGTGATCGCGCTCGGCGGCAACGCCCTCCTCCGTCGAGGCGAATCCTTGTCGGCGGAGGTGCAGCGCAACAACGTGTTCCATGCGGTCTCGCTCGCCGTTGCGCCAATCGCGCGCGACCATCAGGTCGTCATCACCCACGGCAACGGGCCGCAGATCGGTCTCTTGGCGCTGCAATCCGCGGCTTATCGGCAGGTCCCATCCTACCCCTTGGACGTGCTCGGCGCGGAAAGCGAAGGCATGATCGGCTACATGATCGAACAGGCGCTCGCCGGCGCGCTGCCCGGCCGCGATCTTGCGACGCTGCTCACTCAAGTTGAGGTGGATCCCAGGGATCCCGCCTTTGCGGCGCCCAGCAAGCCGATCGGCCCGGTCTATGGCGAGCGAGAAGCAGAACGGCTCGGCGCGGAAACCTCTTGGGTGTTCCGTCCGGACGGCGGTGGTTATCGCCGCGTCGTGCCTTCACCGGCGCCGCGCCGCATTCGCGAGATCGGCGCCATCAAGCTGCTTGCGCGTGCCGGCGCAATCGTCATTTGCGCCGGCGGCGGCGGCATTCCGGTGGTTGCCTTGCCCGACGGCAGATTGCGCGGCGTCGAGGCAGTGATCGACAAGGACCTTTCGGCCGCCCTGCTCGCCGAGGAGCTCGAGGCCGACGCCTTGCTGCTCTTGACGGACGTTTCGGCCGTGTGGACGCAGTGGCCCATGGAAAAAGGCGTGCCCATAGGGCCCATCAGCGCCGCGGCGCTGCGCAAACTCTCCTTCGCTGCGGGCTCGATGGCCCCGAAAGTGGCCGCGGCCTGTTGTTTCGTGCAGAGGACCGGGCGGTTTGCCGGCATCGGCGCATTGCAGGACGCGCCATCGATCCTCGCGGGCACGGCCGGAACGATCGTCCAGGCAGCCGCCTCGGGTGTTGGGCAGCCTTTGCGCTAGATCAAGGCGGGTTCTCTCGTCCAAGGGCTAGCTTCCATCGCGACGGAAAAAGGCGAGGCGCACGATGCCTGAGGCAAGCCATGTCCGCCACTGAGGACACGCTGTCGCGGCGCAAGACAGTAAGCATCCCGCCGCGCGGGCTCGAGGGAGCACTCGCCCTGCCCGCGGGACCGGCGCAGGGATTGGTGATCTTTGCGCATGGCAGCGGCAGCGGTCGACTGAGCCCGCGCAATGCTTCTGTCGCGGCGGAGCTGCAGCAGGCCGGCCTCGGCACGCTGCTGTTCGACCTGCTGAGCGAGGACGAGGCCGCCGATCGGGTCAACGTCTTCAATATCGCTTTGCTGGCCGAGCGGCTTGTCATCGCG
>JASHRZ010000540.1 GCA_030037055.1 Alphaproteobacteria bacterium | reverse complement strand
CTGTTCTATGTCATCATCGTGCGGCTGTTCGGCGAGCGCGACGTGCTGGAGCCGGTGCTGCGGCAGGCCATCTCCCTCCTCTATCGCGCGCAGGAGCAGGACGTGACCCTGCGCTTCGCATCCTCGCCCAAGGGCCGGCGGGCCCATCTCGCCCGCCTCAAGGACTGCGCCCGCAACCGTAGCGGCCATGCCATCATTGTGCTGGCGACGTTCCTCGTGCCGGAGATCGGCTTGAGGGAGCTCTCGCTGATTTTCTCGGCCGGCGCGCTCATCATGCATATCGACGATCACGGTGACTGCTATACCGACCGGCGTGAGCGGCGGTTTACCTTCATGAATCAGCTGCGCCGTCCGGAGCGCGCGCTGAAGCACCTGTTCCTCGCGCATATCATGCGCCTGTTCGAGGGCATATCGGCGGGCAGCGGTCGCGACCTAATGATCGGCTTCCTGACGCGCTACTACGTGACGCGCGTCGCCAAGCATCGCCAGCAGCGCCGCGAGGGCGGACACGCGTGGGGCGTCTATGAATAGCGAGGGCCTTGGCGGGCCGGCGGATCTGGGAGACCTCGTCGCGCTCAAGATCCAGGAGTGGCATGCGGCGGCGAAACTCGGAGGAGATCAACCGTTACTGCGCATCGACAATCGCGAGGAGGTGGAGGAGGCACCGTTCCAGTTCGACGCTGCTTCCGGCCGGCTGCATCGCCGCGGCTGCCGCGCGCTCGCCGCGCCGTCGCGCCGGCCGGTCTACGGCGTCTGGCAGGTCGGACTTCATGGGTGGAAGCTTGCATGCGAGCAGTGCAAACCAGTGGCTGAGGACGGCAAGGCACAGGACCGAAGCGGGACGGCCGATCTGCTGTTCGGCTTCGTGTCCATCATCGCCCAGTTCGGCGGCGTGCTGCGCGAGCGCGGCCGAGAGTACCGGCAGAGCAGCCCGGGCCGGCTGCTCAATCAGCAGATCGAGACGCTTTATCAGGGCCTGGACCGGCGCGAGCGCGACATGGTCGACACAATCCTTGTCTCGATCGACGGGCTCGTCACCAGGATTCGCGAGCTCGAGCGCAGCCTCGACGGGATGAATAGGATGAACGGTACGAACGGGATGAACGGCCATGGCGGCACGCAAGGCAACGGACACGACGCGGACCGCGCCGCGGAAGACGAGAGTGGTGGCTGAGGAAAGCGAGGAAGAGCTATCGATGCCCAGCATCACGTTGTCGATCCGCTTGGGGCCTATGGTCCAGTTCCGGGTCGAAGGGCGAAGCTGCGCCGAGATTGCCGAGGCGCTCGAAGGCTTCGAGCAGCTCAACAAGACCGTGGACGCGATGTTCAGCGACCTCGCCCAGCGCGTCTTTCCCGAGGACGCGCCCAAGAGGGAAGGGCAAGAGGAGTAGCCGATGGCGATCTCAGCCCATTTTACCATCGGCGGCAGCCCGGAATTCCATATGCAGGCAAAGACCGGGCCGCTCGCCTTCAAGCTCGAAGGCGATGGCGCGGTGGAGGTGCACACTGGCGAGATCCGCTGCACCATCGAAGAGATCCCCGTCCGCATGCAAGTGCCGTTCTTGCGGCGCCATCACGGGCGCGTCCTCGTCGCGTCGGTCGGCCCGTTCGGCGTCAAGCTCGAGCCGCTCGAAGTGAAGCTGCGGGCGCTGGGCGCCAGGATCGCCGGTGTGGTCGGGCCAGACGGCCTGGACTGTGCGCTCGAGGGCAAGGTCAACTGCAAGATGGAGGTCGACATCACGGGCAAGATCCCCCGCAAAATCGTCGAGGATGCCATCGAAGGCGCGCTGGAATGAGAAACCCCTCGCATTTGCCGGCGAGGCCCATGGTGACCGAGGTGGTGCACCATGTGACGCTGCGCCATCAGGTCGAGGTCGAGGTGTGGCCGGCGCGCGCCCAGGTTTATTTCGCCGACGAGCGCTGGACCGATCCCATCAATACACAGCTCCGCTTCGAGGCGCGCGTCTTCAACTCGCGGCTCGGCGTCCGCTGGGAGGTGCGCGATCCCGCGGGCAATCCGGGCGCCGGCTCGATCGATGCGACGGGGCTCTACCGCGCGCCCAACAAGGGCACGCTCGAGAGCGGCACCACCGGCATCATCATCGCCACCTCGATCGAGGACCCGCTGCGCAAGGCCTATGCCTGGATGACTCTGGTGGGCGTGGGGCCGCTGCCAAAACCCGAGCCGCGCGTCGAGATCTGGCCGAAGCGCGTCACGCTCTACTACTGGAGCGGCGACGATAACACCTACATGGACGCTAGCAACAAGATGCAGCTCTTCCGCGCCGAGGTCCATCATTCGATGAGCGCGGTCGAGTGGCTGGTCGACATGGCGCCACCCAGCCCGCCCGTGGTCGGCCCCTGGTTCGACTATGCGGCGCCGAACACTGGCAGCAATACCCACGTGATGGTGCGCGGCCGGCTGCAGGCGGCACCAAACGTCTATGACGAGGCCTGGGTGGACATCCTCAATTACACTTGGCCCGGCTTCTAAGCCGCCGGCGGGAGGCAAGGATGGTCGACGTCAATATCAAGCAAGTGACCGGGGTGGACCCGATCCCGCTCCAACCGGTGGAAATCTCGTCGATCGACGTCGTCAAGCGCATCGAGCAGATCGCGCCCGCCGCCGTCCACATCAAGGAGCTGAACCAGATCGACCCGCTCACGGTCGAATCGCTTCGCGTCGACGCCGTGCGCAAGATCGAGCCGCTCAGGATCGATCGCCTCAACGTGACGCATCTGCCGATGGTCAATCTATCGCTGAGCACGCTGCCGCAAGTCGACATCAATCTGCGGCGCATGCCGCCGCTCGAGGTCACCGTGCACCAGCAATTCGAGCTGCCCTCGCGCTACATGGTGCATACGAGAATCCTCGGCGTCGAGCTTGCCCGCCTCGAAATCCATGGGTGCACCCGCGTCGTGCCGTGCGACTGCGCTAGGCGCGAGACGTCGCACGAGCATGAGCGAAGCTTCCCCGACGTGGCGGCCGCCGGCAATCCAGCCATTCCGACGCAGCGGCTCTCGACCTGCGCCGTCGCCGAGACGCTGCCGGCGACGGTGCCTGCCGCCGTCGTGCCCACGGCAAGTATGGCGCGCGTCATCGCCGCGATTGCCAATCTTGCCGGCGCTGCCGTTTCGGCGGGGACCGCGCTCTCCGCCTCGCTCTCGGCAGGGCAGCGGCATTTCTGCTACGGCATCGGTGGGCCGGCGTCGCCCGCCGATGGCTCGAGCACGCTCAGCACAGGGGGTTAGGCCGATGTCCGAGCCGCCGATCAACCCCGGCTACGCCATCGGCGCCACGCTGCGGCTGGCCGAGACGATGCTGCTCGACGCCATGGTCGCGACCAAGCGGCTTGCCGAGCTGCTGATCTGGGCCGAGCCGCGCCACCAGCGCCTGCCGCCGGGCGGCGTCGTTCATACTTATCGCTATCACTGTGTGCCGCCTTGCTATGGGTGTCGCGGCGGCGAGTGCCGCTGCGCGCGGCCGGGCTGAGGAAGCGCATCATGGCAGAGCCGAAGACCGCCGACGCGACGCGTGAGAAGACCGATGGCAGCGCGCAGGCGGCTGCTGCGGCCGAGCTGCGCGGGCGCATCGATCAGGTGGGCGCGATCCTCGCCAAAGGACTCGATCTCGCCGAGGCGGGCTTGAGCCTCGGCGTCACCATCGTGAGCCGCGTTGGCGCCGTGGCGCAGGAGAAGCTGCTCGATCGCGTCGCGGCGGCGGCCGCGAGCGCCGCCGCTTCCGGCGTTGCCAAGCCGGCCGAAGCGCCGGCTCCGCCGGCGCCTGCTGCCCCGGCTGGCGGGCCGGACAGCGGCTTTGGCATCACCAACCGCCTGCCGCTCGTGCCGGGCGGCGCGGTGCGCATCTCCTTCTCGATTAACAACGAGTCCGCGACGGCGTCGAAGAAGGTGGCGCTGGCGGTGGCGGGCTTCGCCGGCGACGCGACCGGGCGCAGCGTCGATGCCTCGGGCTTTGCCGTAAAGCCGGCGAAAAAGGTGATCGAGCCCATGGATTTCGAGAAATTCGTGTTGGAAGGCGCGGTGCCGGCCGACGCGCCGCCCGACATCTATCGCGGCTTCGTCGTGGTCGCCTCCGATGGCGAGCTGCGCATCCCGGTCTGGCTCGCCGTGACGGCGCTTTAGGAGCGGGCAAGGCATGGTTCAGCGGCGCACTCCCCACCCCGACTTTCCCCCTCAAGGGGGCAGGGGGACGTTGTTGTCGGGGGCAAGGAAAGAAGCCACGCCGCTCCACGATGTCGTCGTGATCGGCGCCGGGCCGGGAGGCAGCAGTGCCGCCAATTTCCTGGCGCGCGCCGGCGTCAAGACGTTGCTGCTCGACAAGGCCGAGTTTCCGCGCGACAAGGTCTGCGGCGACGGGCTCACGCCGCAGGCGATCTACTGGCTCGACCGGCTCGGCTGCGCCGAGGAGGTGCTGGCGACGACCAAGGCCTGCCTCAAGGAGTGCGACCTCTATATCGATTGCCGGCACGTGCTGACCGGCGGCTTCCCCGACGGAACGGCCTATCCCGATTTCGCGATCCTGCTCGACCGGCGGCGCCTCGATCACATCCTGCTGCAGCAGGCGATGCGCCTGGGCGCGCATTTCGAGCCGCGCACGGTCGTGCGCGACATCGCCGTCGAGGCCGATGGCGTGCGCGTGGTGGCCGAGCAGGGTCGGAAGCTTGTCGAGCATCGGGCGCAGATTGCGATCGGCGCCGACGGCGTTGCCTCGGCCGCCTCACGCGCCATCGGTAATGTGCTGAAGGACGGCGTGCTCGCTGTATCGCTGCGCGCCTATTACCGCGGCGTGCGGCGGAACGGCGCGCAGATTAAGGTCTATTTTGGCCGCGACTATTTCCCGGGCTATGGGTGGCTCTTCGTCGATGACGAAGGCTTCGCCAATGTGGGCCTGGGCTATGCCTTCGACCGCAGCTTTCCGCTGGCGACAAGCCTCGGCGAGAGCTTCCGCCGCTTCCTAGCGCGCGAGCTCGCCGACGAGCTGGGCGGCGCCGAGCGCTGCGGCGCCGTCTCGGGCGGGTCTTCGGCCTTCTACCGGCCGCGCCGCATTGTCGCCGACCGCACGATGCTGGTGGGCGATGCCGGGAACCAGGCCGATCCGCTGAATGGCGGCGGCATCCACAAGGCGATGGAGAGCGCGTGGTTCGCCACCGAGGCGGCGAAGGCGGCGCTGGCCAAAGGCGATTTCTCGGCGAAGACCCTCTCGCTCTACCAGACGCTCTGGAACGATCACATCGATCTCGACTGGCAGACGGCAGAGCTCTTCCTCTCGATCGCGAAGAATCCGAATCTGCGCGACTTCTGCCTGTTCCTGCTGAGTCAGATCGGCCGGCTCACCATGGCCGACCGACGCTTCCAGGATTTCTGCAGCGGCGTCTTCAGCGGCGTCATCGCCCAGAATCTCTGCCTCTCGCCGCGTGCGCTCTACGACGCCTTCCCGAAGGATCCCGCGACCTGGCTCGATTACCTCCGCGGCGAGGGCGGTCTCGCACTGGGGCCGTTCCGGCTCGCGCGCGGCACGATTAGAAGCCTCGTGATAGCGGGCGCGGGCATGGGCCGCGATCCCCTTACCAATGTCGATTGGGGTCTCGACGCGGCGAAGAAGCTGGTGCAGCTGGTCGAGCGCCAGTTCGCCGAGGCGCCGCGGCCCTGGCCGCCGTCCGTCGCGACGGCAGTGCGGGCCAAGAATTTTCATAGCCAAGGAGTCGAGCGATGGCAGTGATCACCGGCTTCATCGGTCGCACGATCC
>JASHRZ010000051.1 GCA_030037055.1 Alphaproteobacteria bacterium | reverse complement strand
CTCCAAATGTACGTCGATTGGACTAACTTTTCAAGAGGCCGATTGCATCCTGCGCGCACGGCCGCAAGCACACCGACCGTTCAGGCGACGGACAATGGCCAAATGTCCGCGCTGTGGAGAATGGCTGCCTGGATTTAAGGCTGTCACAATTGAAGCCGCTGACGCGGTATTGCCGGCCTTAAAGGGCGCATCCGTATTCTTTTTGGATCGCCTTTCTCGAGCCACCCTGAATCTCCATCCGCCGCCGACCCGCGGCCGCTAGCGACGTTAACGCAATGTAAATGGCTAAAATGCAATCTAATCTCTCCCGACATCATCAGGAGCAGCCGATGTCCATCACGAGCGTGAGTTCGGGGCAGGCCAGCGTCACGCCGCCCAACAACCAGCTGATCGCGGAGTTCAAGAACGATTTCCAGCAGCTCGCGCAGGCACTCCAATCCGGCAATTTGCAAACAGTGCAGCAGGCTTATGCGACGCTCAACCAGTTCATCAGCCAGAACCCCTTGCCGGGCGGCGCCAACGGCCAGAGCAATCCGCTCGGCCAGGCGATCGGCCCACTGAGCGCGACGGCGTTGATGGCTGCGGCCTACGACCCCAGCCTAGCCGTGGAACCGGCCTGAGGACGTTGACAGCAGAATAGAGGAGGTCTCACCAAGCATTGCAACGATCGGCAGGAGATGGTGAAAACGGCCACCTCGTCGCTTTCCAAACCTGGTGTGTGGACCGGCATGGCTTCGGCTAATGTCTCGGGGCCATTAAGGTGGAAGCGCGCGAAAATCCATCGAGGCTCGCGGCATCAACACCTCACGCCGCATCAGGAAGCCGGATATACGTCAGCAGCTGTGGCCTTCGATCCAGAACTCGCCGAATACCATTGCAATCGGGCGGGGCTCCATATACGTCCACACATGACGCCCCCTTGGAGAGGAGATCATCGCTCCGACGCAGCAGGGCCCGTCCACAACATCAAAATTGCACGCAGAATAACAGCTCGCGGTCGAGTAGAGCCGAGACCCGCTCCCAGAGAGATCTCGGCGTCGAAGTCTGATCGAACGAGTACCGCAGAATCGAGTCCTCCCGTTATGACGACTACCGGCACGCCAAGGGGCCGGAGCCGTTCGAGAAGATCAACCCCACTCATGCCGGGCGTACGGTCGCTTCGGCTTCCGCGCCGACGCACAAGGTCGCATCAAGATTATCGAATGTAATCCCAACCTGGCCTGGGCTAATGATGGTAAGCTCGCCCACATGGCAGGCTTCGCCGGCATCGGATATGCCGACATGCTGCGCATGATCCCGGAAACCGCGCAGGGTCGGGCGAACGCAAAACGGCGAATATGCGCGTCTCCCCTAAATCAGATCGCGGGGAATTCTCTCCTCCCACGCGCGGGTGAAGATCTCCATTTCGCCTTCGTTAGCAGTGAGGCGTGCCGTGACGATAAAGGCATCCTTGGTCGAACGAAGCTCCACGATGCCGCGTACCTCCGGAGTCCAGTTTTCCCGGCGCAAGGTTGCATGCGCGGTGATTTCGGCACGCGCCGACAACGCATCGGATTCTCCGATGCGGTAGCGCTGGGATAAGGCAAAGCCGGCCTGGAGGTCGATGTCCTCGAAATGCACGAGAGCGGCGCCATCGAACTCGCCGCCTTCATTGAAGATGCGGTAGACGACGTCACCGGTCGACGCGTCGCGCTCGATGGTACGCTGGAGGGTCGAAGGGCGAAGCACCTTGGCCCGATCGTCGGGACCTTCTTCAGGCGCCGCAAAGGGCTGGAGATTGGCATCGCAGGGGCTGGGCGGCCGCACCGGCAGTTCGAGCGTGGTCCCGCCCGCGTATATGCCGAGCGTGACCGGTTCGGGCGCTGGCCACAACATCGGCCAACAGGATGTGGCAATGGCAATGCGGATGCGATTGCCCGCGGGAAAAGAGTGGGCGCAATCGTTGAGCTTGACCACTGCCTCGCTACGCTCGCCAGGAACTAGCGGTTGGGGGAATTCGTGGCTTTTGCGGTGGGTGAGGTTGAGCACGCCATAAGTGACGCGCGCGGAGGTGCCGTCGGGAAACACGTCATTGAGGCGCACGATCACCTGTGCCACCGGGCGATCGCTGTCGAAGACGAGCCGTAGCGCCGGCATGCCCAGCATCTCGAACGGCTCGGCGAGCGGCTCGGAGTCGAAGACCAGCGAGCGGCCATCATCGGCGCGCTGATCGGTCGGCATCTCTCCGTCGCCGCCGAAGGCGCACCAATTCCCACTGGTGATTCCCGTCGTTGTCGGCGACTGAATCTCCAGGCGCTTCTCGGCCGCGCCCGCCGCGACCAGAAATCCGCCGGCATCGAGCGCAACCGTGCGCCGCGCGATGCGCGGCGAAGGCCATGCCGCCTCGGCGACCCACCGGCCGGGGCGCGTCTCGTACTGCGGTTGGGGGATCATGCTGTCCTGCATCCACACGCGGAACATAGGCTCGTCTATGATCCCGGTATCTAACCCTTTGAGCCAATGGTCCCACCAGCGCAGCGCCTCCTGCAGGAACCCGATCGTCGGGCCAGGCACGCTGTTGTGCGGGAAGGCATGCGACCAAGGGCCGATCAAGCCCTTGCGTG
The DNA here is from genome assembly GCA_030037055.1 of Alphaproteobacteria bacterium. Classification (GTDB taxonomy): domain Bacteria; phylum Pseudomonadota; class Alphaproteobacteria; order ATCC43930; family CGMCC-115725; genus DAHUYF01. The sequence goes on along the minus strand of JASHRZ010000051.1, from coordinate 242 downwards.
GGACGCTCAGGCCCTCGAGCAGGCGCGGCACGGCGTTGGAATAGGCATCAGCCCAGCCGCCGATCGCGTAGACCGGGCAGCGCACGGCGCCGTAGTCCTCGCATACGGATCCGTGCGTCCAGTAGGCATCACGCCGTTGGTGGCTGAGCCAGTGCGCAGGAAAAAGGACGGCCCCCTCGAGCCGTTCACGCCACATTTCACGCCACCGCTCGCCCACGATCTCCGGATCGGGCGGCAGCGCG
>JASHRZ010000539.1 GCA_030037055.1 Alphaproteobacteria bacterium | reverse complement strand
CCGGGTACGAGGACCTGAATGACGCTGAGCGCCTGTGCCGCGACCCGGCAATGCGCTGGATTGTTGGCGACCGTGCAGTTCACGAGACTGCGGCCTCGGCAAGCGAGATGGGACGTTTCGAGACGGATTGGCTCACGCGTCCGGAGAACCTCGCCGCGCTCGCCGATCTGTCCGGGCAGTGGATCGATCGCGTACACTGGCGGCGTCTGCCGAAGCTCATGGTGCTCGACATGGATGTAAGATCGCGCGCAACGGTGACCCCGCCTGTGAAGCCGATTAACGCATTGGGTTCGTTAGAGAATAGTCGAATCGGTGGGGTCGCGTTTCGCGTCCAATCGTGACCCCTCTCAAATGCGGAATTTCATCGCTATATCAATGGCTTGTTGCCAATTCAGGGTGGGGTCAGAGTTGGGCGCGATTTCACAGCCAGGAGGCGGCTGCACCGCAGCGTTCTCGCCGTTGCGCTCGCCAACAAGCTCGCCCGCATCGCCTGGAGCGTTCTCGCCCATGGCCGGAACTTCGAGGCCAGCAGGATCGAAGACGCCGCCGCCCAAACCGCTTGATCGTCGAGTGCGGGCACGTCGATTGAGCGAGCGCATGAGACGAGGAGCACGCGAGGATCTAGCCAACCCGCTTAACCCGCCGAGGTCTGCGAGAGGATGAGACGAGATGGAGGATCGGTCTTCCCGGCGCCTGCGAGTACTGGTGACCCTAATGGCCCTTTGAGGTCTATCCGCTAATGAGATCGCACGCGCGCTGATATCCATGATGGCCCGGAGCCCCACAGGCTCCAATCCAAGGCCGGATACATTGATGCAAGACCGTTCACCGCCAGCTCGACGAAACCTCTTGCGACGCACGGCCGGACCATACATTGGGTCACAGGCAGACATTTTTAGTGACCGCGCTTGCTACGATGACACCGCTTCAAGGAGCTCAGCCCGCTCAAGCTCATTCCTCCGGTAGGGTGAAGACCGCGCAGGGCGCGGCGATGCCGCGCAAGAGGTGCTCGCCCAGAGGGACCAGTGCCGTTGTCGTCTCCGCCGCAACCGTGCCGCTGACCAGCACACTTTGGCCGAGGGCGCGACACAGACCTTCGAGTCGGCTGACCAAGTTGACTGCAGGCCCGATGGCGGTGAAGTCCAACCGGTCGGCGGTGCCGACATTGCCCCACAGCATTTCGCCGAGATGCAGGGCGAGGCCGAATTGTAGGGACGGCAGACCATGCCCGCGGCGTGCCTGGTCGAGATGGGCCATGCCAGCCTGGGCCGCGACGACGGCGCGGAGCGCTGCGTCGCAGGCGACGGAAGGGGGCTGTTCACCGATCGGGAAGATCGCCAGCACGCCATCGCCGATGAATTTCAGCACCTCGCCGCCGAACGCGTGAACGGCGCCGGCGATGCGGTCGAACCAGGCGTCCAGCGCCGCCACTACCGCCTCCGGTGCCATGGATTCCGACAACTCGGTGAAACCGCGCAAATCACCAAAGAGCAGGACCGCGCGGATGGTCTCGCCCGTCTCGCGCCGCGACCGCCCAGCCAGCACCTGTGCGGCACCGCGGCGACCGACATAGGCCTCGAGCAGCGCCGTCAGCGTCGCCCGCCACCTAAGGCTAGCAAGTGGTGCGGCGGCGAAGCGCGCCGTCTGACGCAACAGCGCGGTTTCGCGCTCGGCGAGCGGCCGGGAGACCGCCCAGGCGAGCACCGGGTCACGTGAAGACGGGCTATCTGCTGCCGGTCCGGCAACATCCTCCTGCACCAGCCCGCTGCCGAGCCCAGCGAGCCAGTCGCGGCCGACTTTGCCCTGTTCTGCGCTGCCTCCCGGCCCGAACGAGCCCATCGACCCGAAGCCCAGCACCTCGATCACCGCCCCGCTTTCCGCCCGCCACAGCCAGGTGCGGCGGGCGATGATCGGATGCGGCACCGCCAGCGTCAGGGCGCCGCCGGCCAGCGGCAGGCCGTCGGCCAGCAGCCGCCCGCCGAGCTCGGCCAGGAACCGCTCAGCGGTGGGCGAGGCGCAGGCCTCGTCCACCAGCCAGGCGAGGGGCGCGGACAAATCCATGCCGCGATCATGCCGCCGCGGCCCCGCGCTGTCATTGACGAGTCCCATCTGAATCCCGCCACACTTGTCACTCGCACCGTTCGATGCCTGCACCAATCTATCTCACGACCAACCAGCACGTCGTATCGAGAACTGAGCGAACGAGAAAGGATACCCAAGGAGAGACCGATGCAAGAGGCCCTCGTAGTCCGCCGCGAGACGCACATCACGGCACCGCCCGCCGCGGTGTTCGCCCTCCTGACCGATCCGGAGAAGATCCTGCGCTGGATGGGAACCGAGGCGCAGCTCGAGCCCCAGCCCGGCGGGCTCTATCTGCTCAATGTCACTGGGGCTCGCTTCGCCAGCGGCTCCTTCCGCGAAGTGGTGCCGGTGCACCGCCTGGCCTACAGCTTTGGCTGGGACGGCAGCGAGGTGGTGCCGCCGGGATCGAGCCTGGTCGAGATCGACCTGATCGAGCAGCCGGACGGAACGCTGCTCCGCCTGACCCACACCGGCCTGCCTAATGCCGAGCAATGCGCTGGCCATGGGGAAGGCTGGGCCCATTATCTCGGTCGGCTGGCCGAGGTTGCAGCCGGGCGCGACCCGGGCCCGGACCCTTGGCACGGCCGCACTGGCAGGGAGTGATTGCTTTCTGCTATTGATATGGCCGCACGTGAGCCTCCACTTCGGCGATGGGTCATCAGCCACCTTAGCGATGGCCCACGCGGTGGGTCGGCTAATCGCGCTGCAGCAGACCTTCAAAGCACCGGTGGTGTCCGGCAGCTCGGTGCCAATTGCGGAAGTAGCCGGCAAACACTCTGTGTCCTGGCCGACCGACGACGCGCCAAATCCACCCGAGCCTCATCCCGTGGTAAGCTTACCGTGCGCCCCAAGGCACACCAAGGGGCGCTGAAGCGCGCCTAGAAGCTGAGCGCTATTCTGGCCGCCGATGTTGCGGGGTACAGCACATCTCGGGCCCAATGATGGCGGATTGCGGGGAGAATGCGGGCTTCTGACATCTTGCGCGACCAGATGACCGTCCGGCGGCTCCGGCTCGCCTGCGGCCTGGTCATGCTTCTCTACCTGACGCTGCATCTCACCATGCACTCGCTGGGCAATATCTCGTTCCCTGCAATGCAGTGGGGCACGCGGGTCCACGATGCCGTCTGGCGCAGCACGCCGGGAACGGTCGCGCTTTATGGCGCATTCGCCATCCATTTCACGCTCGCGCTATATGCCCTTTACCAGCGGCGCAGCTTCCGCATGGGCGCGGGCGAGGTGACGCGCCTCCTGCTCGGCTTCTCCATCCTCCCCCTGTTGTTCCACCACTTCGCGGCCGGCCGCTACGTGTATTCGGCCTTCGATGTGCGGCGTGTCTACGATTCGACGCTCACCGTCTATTTCGCCTTCGTGCCGTTCTGGGGCTGGCGCCAGGTCACCGTGCTGCTGATCGCGTGGACGCATGGCTGTCTGGGCGTGCACTACTGGTTGCGCGCGCGGCCCGCCTATCACCGTTTCTTCCCGGCG
>JASHRZ010000538.1 GCA_030037055.1 Alphaproteobacteria bacterium | reverse complement strand
CTCTATCGCTTCTATTTCTACAAAGGCCGGCTGCGCGACGCGCTCGAGGTGGCCCGCGCCTGCCTGGCGAAGGCGGCGCGCGACAATCGCCTGGCGGCAGAGTGGCGGCAGGTCCGTCCCGGGGACGCGCCATTCGGCAGCTACGATGCCGCCTTGCCGAGATTCTATCTCTTCGCACTCAAGGCCTATGCCTATCTGCAGATGCGGCTCGGCGATCTGGCGGAAGGCCGCGACGCCGTGGCAAAGCTCCTCGAGCTCGATCCCGGCGACAAAATCGGCGCCAAGGTCCTGCTCGGCATCCTCGATCGAAGGGGCGAGCGCGATGACGCCTGAGATCGAGGCGCGCGATTGGCAGGGCGCGGAAGTAAGCTGCGAGACCTGCTGCCATCGCGATCTTCTGGGTGTTCGGCGTTGTGAGCCACGCCGGACCTGCGTCCATGATCGCTATGCCCGGCGGATCGATCGCTTCTTCGACTGGAACCCCGCGCTCGCCAACGACTATCTCGATCATCCCTATTTCGAAGTACGCGCCATCGCTACCGAAGCGGCGGACCTCTTCCGCCTGCCGAGGCTCCTTGCCGATGGCGACGAAACCGTGCGCTGGAACGCGGCCCGCAGGCTGCCGCGGCGCTACCTCCTGCGCCTGCGCGACGATCCGCATCGCGAGGCGCGCATCCGCGTTGCCGACCGGCTCGATCCGGCGGATCTCGTTCCGAGGATGGAGGACGCCGACTATTACGTGCGCCTGATCGTGGCCCGTCGTATCGACCCCAGCCTGTTGCCCCGGATGGTCCTCGACGCGGAAGTACAGGTCCGCTGTGTGGTCGCCCGCCGCATTCCGCAGGGCCAGCTCGCGCTCATGGCGTGCGATCCCGACGGTGCCGTCCGGCTCGAAGTGGCGCGACGCTTGCCCGCCTCCCGTCTTGTCTCGCTCATGCACGACCCCGAATGGCGCGTGCGCTACGAGGTGGCGAGCCGCATCGCACCGGTGAGGCTCCCAGAGCTGCTCGGCGATTCCGATCCGCTGGTGCGCGACCTCGTGCGGTCCCGGATGCGGGCGCCGCGACAGAGGGACGCCGTCCACGACGAGCGTTCGCAGGAAATTCCGCTATGATCAACATCAGCCGCGACAGCGACATCGTCGAGCTCAACGACCCGCCGGCCTTCGATTACGGCGCCAAAGTGCGCGCGCGCCGCACCATCCGCAACGACGGGACTTTCGCCGGAAAGGATATCGGCGACATCCTCGTCAAGAAGGGCGAGGAGGGATATGTGGTCAGCGTCGGCACCTTCCTGCAGCAATTCTACATCTATGGCGTCGAGTTCATCGGCAGCGGCAACCGCGTCGGCATGAAGCGAAAGGAGCTGGAGCCGGTAGAGACGCCGTCCGCCGCTGTCGCGGGGGCAGAGCGATGATCGACCAAAGGGTGCCGAAATATCGTTGGGGCCAGCGAGTCCAGGCGCTGCAGGACCTCTACAACGACGGCTCGTATCCTAAGGCGCCGCCCCATACGCTGCTGGCGTGCGCTGGCGATATGGGGGAGATCGTGCAGGTCGGAACCCATGTCGAAACCAGCACGCCGATCTATGTCGTCGAATTTGCGGCCGATCACGTGGTCGGCTGCCTCGAGGAGGAAATTCAGCCGATATGAGGGCGATGATGGGAGCGCAAACCATGACGAGGGTGCCATGAAGGTGATGATCCGCAAGAACGCCGACGGCGTGATGTCGGCCTATGTCGCGAAGAAGGATCTCGAGGAGCCGATCGTCGCGATGGAGCGCCCGGAGATGTGGGGCGGCCGCGTGACGCTCGCCAATGGCTGGCAACTCGAGCTTCCCGCGCTCGCCAGCGATACGCCGCTGCCGATCACTGTCGAGGCGCGCCGGCTGAGCGATTAGCCATGGGCCTGAGCCAGGCGGATATCGCCGAGATCGAGAGCCTACTGGCCGGCGAGGTAGCGGATGCGACGGCGCGAGCGGAGCTGCGGCGGCGCTTTCCGTGCTTGTCGGTGACGCGCTGCGCCGCCTCCGATCTTGGTGCCGAGACGCCGTTCCGCAAGCAGCCGGGATTCAGTCTCTATCTCGTCGATGGCCGCGATCATTGCTGGCGCTTGACCGACGATCCCGATTGCGCCACCGGCCTCGTCATCGTGCGGCATGAGGCGCGGCCGTGACCGTCACGACGATCCCGCTCTCCGATCCCGACATCTCCATGGCCGAGCTCGACGCGGTCGGCGACGTGCTGCGCTCGCCGCGTCTCTCCGGCGGACCCGTGGTGGAGGCGTTCGAAGCAGCTTTCGCGCGCTATGTCGGCCGCCGCCATGCGGTGGCCGTGGCGAGCGGCACGCTCGGGTTGCAGCTGGCGCTCGCGGTCTACGGGATCGGACCGGCGCAGGAGGTCGTGGCATCTTCCTATTCCTGGCGCGAAACGGCACATGCCATCGCCCTCGCCGGCGCCACGCCGGTCTTCGCCGACATCGACTACTGGGCCGGAACGCTGGTGCCTGACAAAGTCGCGGCACGCATCGGACCGAAGACGCGCGCGATTGTCGCCGGCAACACCAACGGCCATCCCGCGCCGTGGCAGCCGCTCCGCGCCCTGGCGGCCCGCCACGGCCTGGTGCTCATCGAAGATTCGACCGAGGCCATCGGCTCGGTCTACCAGGGCGCGCCTGTCGGCAGTTTCGGCGACTGCGCAGTATTTGATTTCTCGGAGCCGAGCCCGCTCACCTGCGGCGAAGGCGGCATGGTCGTCACCGACGATGAGGATATTGCTGCCGCGCTGCGCGGCCGCCGCAGCCGACGCCCCGCGGAGCGCGGCTCGGTGGTGATCGGTGCCGCGCCCTGCCATCAAGCCGGCATGAGCGACATCGCCGCAGCGCTCGGCCTCGCGCAGCTCGCCCGCATCGACGCGATCCTCGCCAAACGTAAGCGGGTCGAGCGCTGGTATTTCGAGCATGTCAAGTCCTTCGAGGGGATCAAGGATCCCTATGTGGCGCCCGAGGTGCAGGAGGCGCATTGGCTGCTTTATCTCGTCCATCTCGGCACCCGTTTCACTCGGTCGAGCCGGGACGCCATTCTTGATGATCTTCAGACGGAGCGGATCGAGGCGGCAGCCTTTTGCCATCCCTTGCATGTGCAGCGCCATTACCTCGATCTCGGATATCGCCGCGGCAACTTCCTTGTCGCCGAAAAGCTCGGCGACCGCGCCGTCGCCTTGCCGTTCCATACGCATCTGAGCGAGGAGCAGGTCGCCTTTATCGTCTCGACGATGAAGGATGCGGCGACCAATGTCGGGGCCGGCTCGGCCATCTATCTCTGACCGATCGAGGAGCGTTCTCCCATGCCAGATGCGACGGAAGAGCGAGCGGTGATGATCCATGTGCGCTTTGCCCCGGACGGCATGGTGACCGAGATCGGCGAGCGGCCGCCGGGAATGAGCGCGCAGGACTGGTTCAATCGGCTGAGCCGCGGCGCCGGTACCCTCTATCAAACGCTTTCCGGCGGAAGGGGCTTGTTTCGCCTTCCCAAAGCGCGCCTCGAGGCCCTCAAGGCAGTGGCGGCGCCATGACGACGGCGCGGCTTCCCGACGCGATCGCGGCTTCCTTCCGGGAAGGACGCGTCGTGCCCTATCTCGGTGCGGGGATGCTTGCGCTCGCCGGCGACGACTGCCCGGTTCCGGCGGCGCCGCGGACGCTGGTTGAACGGCTGACGGCACGGGCGACCGTGCCGCACAAGATCCGCAACAACCTCACTGCTGCCGCCCAGTTCATCGAAAACTTCCGGCATCGCCGCACCGTGGTCGCGGCGATGGTCGATGCGTTCCGCGAGGGTCCGGCGCCGACGCCGCTCCATCGTCTGCTCGCCGCCATCCCGACGCCGCCGCTCCTCGTCCACGCCTGGTACGATGATCTGCCGCAGCGCGCGTTGACCGGCCGCACCTCCTGGGGCACGGCACAGGGCGTGAGCCAGGCCGAGCATTTCGGACAGTGGGCACAGTATTTCCGTCCTGACGGGTCGCGAGCCGCTGCGGAGGAGGCCGCGAGCTGGGCGACGCTGCTCTATCAGCCGCTGGGGTCGGTGTCGCCGGCGGCGAATTTCCTCGTCTCCGACTCGGATTTTGTCGAAGTGTTGACCGAGATCGACATTCAGACGCCGCTTCCGCCAGAGGTGGTGGAGCGACGGGGCGGGCGGCATTTCCTCTTTCTCGGCTGTCGCTTCGCCACCCAGCTCGAGCGCATCTTCGCCGCCCAGATCATGAAGCGCTCCTCGGACCGGCATTGGGCAGTGCTGCCCGAAGAACCCACCCGGAACGAGGCGCGGTTCCTCGACCAATTTCATGTCGAGCGCATCGCCTTGCCGCTGGCGGAGTTTGCCGGCGCGCTCGAGACGAGCAGCGCCGCGCTTTCTCTGCCGCTGCCGCGCGTCTCGGCGGCCGCGCCCGCCCGCCAGCCGCAACAGCACGAAGCGGTTGCGTCGGCGCACCTCTGAGCGTCAGTGCCGCTTCACCCGCGAATCGTTGCGCATCCAATCGGCGAGCTTCCAGAGCGCCTGCAGAAGCTCCTCGCGCAGGGTGGATTCCGGCAGAACCTCCTCCAGCGCGCCGCGCATGCAGAGCATCCAGTCGTCGCGCTCGCGCTCGCCGATCCTGAGATGCATGTGCCGCATGCGCAGCCGCGGATGGCCGCGCCGGGTGGAATAGTTGGCGGGGCCGCCAAGCCACTCGCCGAGATAGAGCTTCAGAATTGATTTGGTGGGGCCGAGGTCGTCGGCGTGCATAGACCGTATCGCCGCTGCCTCTGGCAGATCGTTCATTCTGCGGTAGAAGGCCTCGACGATCGCGTCGACCGTCTCTTGTCCGCCGATGCGGGTGAACGGCGTTGGCTGCTCGGGGATGGGGCTCACGATGCGTTGATATCGTTGTTCTGCGGTGGCGAACATCCCTCACCGGGCGGGCGACGGCAAGTCTCGGGATCGGGGAGGGCGGCATCGCCTTCGGGCAGACCGAGCCAGGCGGAGAGACGAGCGGGCTCGAACCCGACCATGTGCTGGCCCTCGGCTTCCATCAGCGCACGGCGGATCAAGAGCGGTTCGGCCAGAAGCAGCGCCATCGCCTCGTCCGCGCCGAGGCGGTCGGGATCGATCTCGCCGGATCGGACGCGCGGGGCGGCGCGATTGAACCATTCCCGAACCGGGCGGTCGCCGAAGAAGTCGCTCAGGCGCTCCACCGTCCAGGGCTCCGCCAACAGGCTGCGCGCCTCGACCTCATGTCCCGCAGCCAAGAGCGTCCACTTCTGGCGCGCATTGTTGGCGCAGCCCGGCTTTTCGTAGAAGACGATCCTCGTCATCGCGACCGCCCCCGCGCTCGGCCGGTCATCACGTGAAGCGGAATGGCCATCGGCTTGAGGCGTCCGAGCTGCGCGTCGACATGGCGGCGGACACCTTCGACGGTAAGCGGCTTGGCGAGCACGCCATGGGCGCCACGAGCGAGCCCGGCTCGCGCGAGCGGGTCCGCAGCGCCGTCGACGACCAGGAGGATGCGCGTTCCCGGGAGGTTCGCCGCGATGGTGGTGAGGGCGTCCATGCCCTCCTGACGCAGAATCGCAGCGCCGAGCAGGACCAGATCGGGCTTGCGCTCCGCGGCCCTGGCGAGGGCATCGGCAAGGCTGGCGATCTCATGCGTCTCGTTCTCGTCATGCAGCATGAATTGCAGCGCGGCGCGGGTGATCTCGTCGCTGTCCACGACGAAGATGCGCTTGTTCTCGACCGCCCGCGATGTCTCGACGCCGATTTGCATGGTGGTCCTCGCCATTGCCGCTGATGTCGCGAGTCCCGCAAAGCAAATCTCGTTCCATGCGGCATGGCCGCCTGTTCGGCATTGCGATCGCGGCATGGGCTTGGCGCCGATGCCCTGACGTGTTTGGTTTCGGACAGCCGCGCCGCGCCATGTCGGGTTTGAAACAAGCGGGCACGAAGCGCGCGGCGCGTCGATTTCTCCAGCAAATGCAAGGTCTTCGAGCTTTCGGCGAGGCTGGCACGGCGCTTGCTGAGAAGGGCGCGAGGCGAGTGGTTGCCGGAGACGCGGGCCGAATGGGGAGCTCAGGTCTCGCATCGCGCGCCCCCGCGACGCGCTCGGGACACCGGCGGACACCGAACGCGGCGCGCGTAGCGGCCACACGGCAAGGGGAAATGAAGGAGAGCAAAAATGTCATTGCGGCAAATCGCCTTTTACGGAAAGGGAGGAATCGGCAAGTCGACGACCTCTCAGAACACTTTGGCGGCGCTCGCCGAGATGGGGCACCGGATCCTCATTGTCGGCTGTGATCCCAAAGCCGATTCAACCCGGCTTATCCTCCACGCCAAGGCGCAGGACACCATTCTCAGCCTGGCCGCGGCGCAGGGCAGCGTCGAGGATCTCGAGATCGAGGACGTGATGAAGATCGGATACAAGGACATTCGCTGCGTCGAGTCCGGCGGTCCCGAGCCGGGGGTCGGCTGCGCCGGCCGCGGCGTGATCACCTCTATCAACTTCCTCGAGGAGAACGGCGCCTACGAGGATATCGACTACGTCTCCTACGACGTCC
>JASHRZ010000537.1 GCA_030037055.1 Alphaproteobacteria bacterium | reverse complement strand
ATCGCCGGCGGGCGCATCGTCTTCGCCGGCCGCCGCATCGACGATCTCTCCGACGCGGCGATGCGGCCGCTGCGCGGCAAGGAGATCGGCGCCATCTTCCAGGATCCGCTCACCAGCCTCAACCCGCTCTACACGGTGGGCCGCCAGCTGGTCGAGACCATCCGCGTCCATCTCGGCCTCGACCGTTCCGCGGCGCGCGGGCGGGCGCTGGCCATGCTCCAGGAGGTCGGCATCCCCGCGCCCGAGCAGCGTATCGACCATTATCCCCACCAGTTCTCCGGCGGGATGCGCCAGCGCATCGTCATCGCGCTGGCGCTCGCCGCAAATCCGCGCCTGGTCATCGCCGACGAGCCCACCACCGCGCTCGACGTCTCGGTCCAGGCGCAGATCATCGCGCTGCTGAAGCGGCTGACGCGCGAGCATGGCATGGCGGTGATGCTGGTGACCCACGATATGGGCGTCATCGCCGAGACCGCCGACCGCGTCGCGGTGATGTATGCCGGCAGGATCGTCGAGATCGGCCCGGTGCGCGAGGTGGTGAAGCGCCCGCTTCATCCCTACACGGCGGGGCTGATGGGCGCGATCCCGGTGCTCGGCGCGAGGCGCGAGCGGCTGCCGCAGATTGAGGGCGCCATGCCGCCGCTTTCGGCGATTCCTTCCGGCTGCGCCTTTCATCCCCGCTGTCCCATGGCCTTCGCGCGCTGCCGCGGCGAGCGCCCGGAGCTGCTGCCGGCGGGGCTCGGCGCGGCGGCGTGCTGGCTCCATCTAGAAGGGCGGCCAGAGGCCGGCCATGACTGAGGAAGCGGAGGCGCCGCTGCTCCAGGTCGAGGGGCTGGTGCGTCATTTCGACGTGTCGCCGCCGCTCGTCAACCGGCTGCTGGAGCGGCGCGGCCGCGTCTTGCTCAAGGCGGTGGACGGCGTCGACTTCACCGTCCGCCGCGGTGAGACCTTCGCGCTGGTCGGCGAGAGCGGCTGCGGCAAGTCGACGGTGGCGCGGGTCATCGTCGGGCTCCACGCGCCGACGCGTGGCCGCGTCGTCTTCGCCGGCACCGACCTCGCGCTTCCGGCGAGGCGCGCCGAGCGGCGGCGGCTGCGCCGCAGGCTGCAGATGATCTTCCAGGATCCCTATGCCAGCCTCAACCCGCGCTGGCGCGTGCGCGACATCGTGGCCGAGCCCCTGCGCACCCATCGGCTCTGCGCCGATGAGCCCGCGGTTCGCGCCCGCGTGGAGGAGCTTCTCGGCCAGGTGCGGCTCGCCGCCGCCGACGGCGACAAATATCCGCACGAATTCTCCGGCGGGCAGCGCCAGCGCATCTCGATCGCCCGCGCCTTGGCGGCGATCCCCGATTTTCTCGTTTGCGACGAGCCGACCTCGGCGCTCGATGTCTCGGTGCAGGCGCAGATCCTCAATCTAATGAAGGATCTCCAGCGCGAGCTCGGCCTCACCTATCTTTTCATCTCGCACAATCTCGCCGTCGTCTATCACGTCGCGACCACGGTCGGCGTCATGTATCTGGGCCGCCTCGTCGAGCGGGCGGCGACGGACGTGCTGTTTGCCGCTCCGCGCCATCCCTATACCCGTCTGCTGCTGGCGACGGTCCCCGACGTCGCCATGTCGGGCCGCGCCCGCGCGCCAGTGACGGGCGAAGTGCCGAGCCCAATCGATCCGCCCGCCGGCTGCGCCTTTCGTTCTCGTTGCGCCTACGCCAACGACCGCTGCCGGCGCGAGCGGCCGGAGCTGCTCCAGGCGGGCCCTTCGCGCGTCGCCTGCCACGCGGTCGAGGAAGGGCGGCTCCCGGCGGAGGGTTAGCGCATCGCGCCCGCGCCGCACATTTTGGCGAATGCGGCAAAGGCCGCCGCGCCGCAGGCGCGGCTCTCGATACCGGCAGCCGCAAACCAGGGCGCGGGACGGCAAACAGGCGAATCAGCTAAGATCAACACGAAGACACGGAGGACACGGCGAAAAACGCGGTGAGCCGCGAAGCGGCAGGAATCCTGTATTTTCCCCTGCTCTCCGGCGCGCCACGACCGGTTGAAAGCGCGCCGCCCGCTCCCCAATATCGTTGTTTCGGGAGAAGACCCTATGCCGATCGTCAATCGCATCGCCGATTTCCACCAGGAGCTCGCTGCCTGGCGGCACGAGATCCATGCTCATCCCGAGACGGCCTTCGAAGAGTTGGGCACGGCCGAGTTCGTCGCCCGGCGGCTGCAGGAATTCGGGATTTCAGTGTATCGCGGGCTTGCCGGCACCGGCGTTATCGGCACGCTTGCCGGCGCCCGGCCCGGCGGCCGCGCCATCGCGCTGCGCGCCGACATGGACGCCCTTCCCATTCAGGAGCGCAACGGCTTCGACTACGCCTCGCAGAACCCCGGCAAGATGCATGCCTGCGGCCATGACGGGCACACCGTCATGCTGTTGGGCGCGGCGCGCTATCTCGCTGAGACCCGCAACTTCGCCGGCACCGTCCATTTCATCTTCCAGCCCGCCGAGGAGAACGAGGGCGGCGGCCGCGTCATGGTGCGGGAGGGGCTGTTCGAGAAATTCCCGGTCGAGGCGGTCTTCGGCATGCACAATTGGCCGGGCATGCCGGCCGGCAAGTTCGCGCTCCGCGCCGGGCCGATGATGGCCTCCTACGACATTTTCGAGATCACGGTAAAGGGCAAGGGCGCGCATGCAGCGCTGCCGCATCTCGGCGTCGACCCCGTGATCGCTGCGGCGCAGATCGCGATGGGCTTGCAGACCATCACCAGCCGCAACACGTCTCCGCTCGACAGCGCCGTGGTCAGCGTGACGCAGATCCACGGCGGCGACACCTGGAACGTCATTCCCGACGAAGTGGTGCTGCGCGGCACGACGCGCTCCTTCAAGTCGGAGCTGCAGGACGCGATCGAGGCAGCCATCCGCCGCATCGCCGAAGGCGTGGCGGCGGCGATGGGCGCCGGCGTCGCGTTGCGCTACGAGCGCCGCTATCCCCCCACCGTCAACAGCGCCGCCGAGAGCGACGTCGCCGCGGCGATCGCGTCGGAGGTGGTGGGTGAGGCCAATGTCGACCGCGACGTGACGCCGACCATGGGCGCGGAGGATTTCGCCTTCATGCTGCAGGCGAAGCCCGGCGCCTACGTCTTCATCGGCAACGGCCCCAGCAACGGCGCCGGGCTGCACAACCCGCATTACGATTTCAACGACGAGATCCTGCCGATCGGCGCCTCCTACTGGGCGCGGCTGGTGGAGCGCTTGCTGGCGAAGGGGCCGTAGGCGCGGGCAGAAATAGCGCTCACGGCCGCGCGAGCGAGACCACGCTCTCCTCGTCCTCAGCCGGGAGAACCGTCATCGCTGCCCTGTTCGATAGGGGCGCGCTGGTCAACCGCGCCAGCAATCGTTGCAATCTAGCCGAGATTTAATGTCGCAAAAAAGTAGCCGTAATGTTGCTCGGCGCATGATTACACAAAAGCGCACGGCGACGCTGCGGGTTAATCGGGCACCGTCCGGATTGCTCAAACAAAGGAGGCACTCAGATGCCAGCGGGAGGATCGCGATTTCTTCTTCCTTTAACGAGGCGGCGCTTGCTGACCGGCGCGGGGACCGGCCTCGGGGCGGCGTCCGGCCTCGCGCCCGCGCTGTCCAAGCCGTTCGTGGCGCGCGCCTTCGCCCAGAGCAAGACGCTGACGATGGTGCAGTGGAGCCATTTCGTGCGGGCCTTTCGACAAATGTTCGACCAATTCGCGCAGGACTGGGGCAAGAAGAACGGCATAGCGGTGACCGTCGATCACATTCCGGTGAGAACATCGCTGCGCGCGCGGCGGCGGAGGCATCGGCCGGCTCGGGACACGATCTGTTCATGTGGAGGTCGGTATCCCGATTCGCGCCATCGGTCGCGCGGAAACGGACCACCCGGCCCTTGCCGGCCTGAGATAGCCGGCCGCTCAAGCCGGCGCCGCCAGCCCGATCGATTTGGGCGCGGCAATGACGCGATTTCACGCCCGAATTTGACCGCGGCAAGCTCAGTCGGCTTTCCGTTTCTCGATGACGGCGCGCGTCAAAATCATGTTCACGTCCATGCCATTCTGTGAGAGGGGCAGGTCGAGCGACTCGAAATAAAGCCAATTGCGCCTGGTAAACCAAAGATCGCCGACCACCCTCACGGGACGCCGATTGGACACCACCCAGCAGAACGACGAG
>JASHRZ010000536.1 GCA_030037055.1 Alphaproteobacteria bacterium | reverse complement strand
CAAGCCTTGATCATGCCCTTCCCAGGCCGTGCGCGTCGAGCACGCATCGGGATAACTGAAGGTAAACCGATTGTGAACATAATCACAGATTGCTTTAACCCGCTCCCAGCCCGGCGCAATTTTGCCGAACAGCGACCAGGCAGTATCGGACAGACGATCGGTTTCGCAGTAGCGGCTACCGAGAAGGAATTCGAGCGCGCTGTCAGGAAGAGCTTCGACCGGGAGCTGTGCTGCATCGGGTTCAACCCGATCTGGCTGACCGCTGTCGTTGACAACGTTATCGGTTGAAATGACAAGCTGGCCCGCGGGCGCCACGATGCGGGTACCGATATTGCCAAAATGATCACTATAGGACTGCGCCGGAATTGGCGGGTCAAATGTAATCTCGTTCGGGTTTGCCAGGTCCGGAACCCGGCTCGGATGGATGCTGAGCATCAGGATCATCGGTGTTGCCATCGAACTCTCGAAGGAAATGCGATAGCCAATCTTTATTTGCATCGGGCTGCCTATTTATTGAGCGATGACGGATGGTAGCGGAGCAACAACAACCCGGATCTCTTCTCGGTACTTTACAACGAACCCTGAACTCGCCCCTCGGTTCCAGCTTCATCCACGCGTCGAACCAGGACGTCGACTGACATCCCCAAGCTGGCTTCCGGCCTGCCGTACCACGACCCGGACAACGGAATGGCCTGACGAGGATCACGAGCAACGGCAACGCGAATGAGATCGCGGTTGCCAACAATCCCGTTCGTCGGATCAAACTCCACCCATCCCGCTCCCGGCAGATAAACCTGACACCAAGCGTGCGTGGAGCCACCGCCAACATAGGCGGAGCCGTCCCGATTTGGAACATAGAGATAGCCCGATGCGAAACGGGCGGCGAGGCCGAGGGCGCGCACTGCCTCAACCATCAACAGCGCCAGATCTCGGCAACTTCCTTGCCTCAGCCTGAGCGTAAGCGCCGGATCATAGGTTCCCGGTTCCGAACGACGGACATAGGTGAAGCCCTCTTGGATCGCTGCTGTGAGCGTCATCAATAGCGCCCCGGTTTCGTTTCGGCGGCCGGTGCGAAGGAAGCGGCGCACCCACCGTTCGACCTCGTCATTCGGATCGGGGTACCGCCGCGCGATAAACGGCAGCAGGTCCGGCATTTCCTCTTCGCTATACGAAAACGGGTACACTGTGGCTTCGGGTTCAATCTGTAGGTCTGGGAGGTGCCACGGAGTGTGCTCGAGCCGGATGTTGCTTTCGAAGGACAGCTCCTCTGCACGCGTGTCAAAGCTCGCAACAGCGACGCAGTTGCTGAAGACATCGTGCAGCCAACGAATCTCCTTGGGTTGTGGAATGATTGTGAGACTGGCATCGAGCAGTTTCTGATCGTAGCCTTCTCGCGGGCGGAACATCATCCGGTGATCACCAAACGCGACAGGCATGTTGTAGCGATAAACCGTAAGGTGTCGCACCGTCAGAATCGCCATTCAGTCACCGCCCCCGTGAATGGGCCGCACCACGAGCTTGGCTTCAGTGCAAAGCTGTCGCCAGCTTGGTCATGCTTAGGCCCCAGCGCCCGACCGAGTTCCGAAGCTCTTAGAGTTGGCTGCCTTTTTCAAGGGCGTGGTGGGTCATGGCCACTTTCGCGGTCGCGGGAGAGAGCCAGAACACGGCATAATTTCTGCACCGGTCGCGGGGCGAGTTAGCCGTAACCGAAAGGGGCTCCGATGCCGTTGTCGCAGGCAACCCTGACCGAAGACAAGGATCTGGCACTGCGCGAGGACATTCGGCTTCTGGGCCGGATTCTTGGCGATACGATACGCGATCAGGCGGGCGAAGCTGTCTTCGATACGGTCGAGAGCATCCGTCAGAACGCCGTTCGCTTCCACCGCGATGAGGATGCCGCGGCCCGCCGCGAACTCGAGACCATCCTAAACGGCTTGTCGCCGGCAGCGGCGCTGCTGATCATCCGGGCCTTCGGCTTTTTCTCACATCTGGCGAATATTGCCGAGGACCAGCACCATATTCGCCGCACCCGGGCGCATGAGCTGGACGGCGCGGCGCCACGCGAGGGCTCGATGGCTCGTGCGCTTCTTCGCGCCCGCGCCGCCGATGTCACGTCGGCACAGCTACTGTGCTTTTTCGCCGATGCCCGGGTCGTGCCGGTGCTGACCGCGCATCCAACCGAAGTGCGGCGCAGGAGCACACTCGACCGCGAGCGCGAGGTCGCCGACCTGCTGGCCGAGCGTGACCGATATCCGCTGACCGGAGCGGAATTAAAGGCAAACGAGACAGCTATCCGGCGCGCTGTGCTAACCCTCTGGCAGACGAGCCCGCTGCGGCGGACCCGACTGCGCGTCATCGACGAGGTGGCAAATGGGCTCTCGTATTACGATTACACATTCCTCAGGGAGCTGCCGCGTTTCTATGCAACACTGGAAGAACAGCTCGCCGAGGAAGGGTTCGCTCTGAATCAGGGGCTGCCCTCATTTCTGCACATGGGCAGCTGGATCGGCGGCGACCGCGACGGCAACCCGTATGTGACGGACGGCGTCTTGCGTGCCGCGCTCGAGGCGCAAAGCAGCCACGTAATCCGGTATTATATCGACGAATTGAATCGGCTCGGCGGCGAATTGTCGCTCGATAGCCGATTGGTTGGCGCCTCGCCAGCACTTGAACAGCTAGCCGAACAATCGTCGGAGCGCTCGCCCAACCGCGAATCCGAGCCCTACCGGCGGGCGATTACCGGGATTTGTGCTCGGATGACGGCGACAGCCCGGCGGCTCGACGATCTCAACGCGTCGCAGTACCCGAGCGACAATGCACTTCCTTACTCTGACAGCTCAGAATTGCTGAGGGATCTCGGGCTGATCGATGATTCGCTGACGACCAACGGTTCATCGG
>JASHRZ010000535.1 GCA_030037055.1 Alphaproteobacteria bacterium | reverse complement strand
CGTCGAGATCGTGATCCCGCGCGCGCGCTCCTCCGGCGCCTTGTCGATCTGGTCGTAGGCCGTGTAGGTCGCACCCCCCGTTTCCGCCAGCACCTTCGTGATCGCCGCCGTCAGCGACGTCTTCCCGTGGTCCACGTGGCCGATCGTCCCGACATTGCAGTGCGGCTTCGTCCGCTCGAATTTCGCCTTCGCCATGGCTGTGATCTCCGGTTGAACCTTTTCTCTTCGCGAGGTGCTTCGGTCCGACGAGCTGCGCCAAGATGGCGCGCCTCGTCAGGCCATCTTGGCGCGGACCTCGTCCGCCACCGCCTGCGGCACCTGCTCGTAATGATCGAAATGCATGGTGTACTGTGCCCGGCCCTGGCTCATCGAGCGCAGGTTGTTGACGTAGCCGAACATGTTGGCGAGCGGCACCATGGCGTTGATCACCTCGGCATTGCCGCGCTGATCCTGGCCGGTGATGCGCCCGCGCCGGCTGTTCAGATCGCCGATGACGTCGCCCATATAGTCGCGCGGCGTCACCACCTCAACCCGCATGATGGGCTCGAGCAGCTTCGGCGCCGCCTTGGCGAGGCCCTCCTTCATCGCCGCCCGCGCCGCGATCTCGAAGGCGAGCGCGCTCGAATCGACCTCGTGATAGGCGCCGTCGGTCAAGGTCACCTTGAGATCGATCACGGGGAAGCCGGCAAGCACGCCGTTCTCGAGCGAGCCTTTGACGCCCTTCTCGACGCCCGGGACGTATTCCTTGGGCACGGCGCCGCCCACCACCTCGTTCTCGAACTCGAAGCCCGAGCCCGGCGGCAGCGGCGTGAAATGCATCTTGACGCGCGCATACTGGCCGGAGCCGCCGGTCTGCTTCTTGTGGATGTAGTCGACATCGGCCTGCCGGCTGATGGTCTCGCGATAGGCCACCTGCGGCGCGCCGATATTGGCCTCGACCTTGAACTCACGCTTCATGCGGTCGACGATGATCTCGAGGTGCAGCTCGCCCATCCCCTTGATGATGGTCTGGCCGCTCTCGTGGTCGACCGCGACGCGGAAGGACGGATCCTCGGTGGCGAGCCGCGCCAGCGCCTGGCCCATCTTCTCCTGGTCGCCCTTGGTCTTGGGCTCGACCGCGATCTCGATGACGGGCTCGGGAAACTCCATACGCTCGAGGATGACGGCCTTGGCGGGATCGCACAGCGTGTCGCCAGTCGTAGTGTTCTTGAGGCCGGCCAGCGCGACGATGTCGCCGGCGCGCGCCTCCTTGATGTCCTCGCGGTGGTTGGCGTGCATCTGCAACATGCGGCCGATGCGCTCGCGGTTGTCCTTGACCGAGTTGAGCACCGCGCTGCCGCTCTGCAGCACGCCGGAATAGACGCGCACGAAGGTGAGAGATCCCACGAACGGATCGGTCATGATCTTGAAAGCGAGGCCGGCGAAGGGCTCGTCGTCCGAGGCGCGGCGCACGATCGGCTCGTCGCTGCCCATCTTGACGCCCTTGATGGCGGCGACGTCGGTCGGCGCCGGCAGATAGTCAACCACCGCGTCGAGCAGCGGCTGCACCCCCTTATTCTTGAAGGCGGAGCCGCACAGCACGGGGACGAAGGCGTAGGCGGTCGTGCCCTTGCGGATGCAGCGCCGGAGCGTGTCGGCGTCGGGCTCCTCGCCGGCGAGATACTTCTCGAGCACATGGTCGTCCTGCTCGACCGCGAGCTCGACCAGCCTCGCGCGGTGCTCGGCCGCCTCGGCCGCGAGCTCGGCCGGGATCGCGACAATGTCGAACTTGGCGCCGAGCGTCTCTTCCTTCCACCTGACCGCCTGCATGGTCACGAGGTCGATGATGCCGACGAAGTCGCTCTCGACGCCGATCGGCAGCTGCGTCACCAGCGGCTTGGCGCCGAGGCGGTCCCGGATCATCTCGATGCAGCGCATGTAGTTGGCGCCAATGCGGTCCATCTTGTTGACGAAGCAAATGCGCGGCACGCCGTATTTGTCGGCCTGGCGCCACACCGTCTCGGATTGCGGCTCGACGCCGGCGACGCTGTCGAACACCGTCACCGCGCCGTCGAGCACGCGCAGCGAGCGCTCGACCTCGATGGTGAAATCGACATGGCCGGGCGTGTCGATGATGTTGATGCGGTGATCGCGCCAGAAGCAGGTCGTCGCCGCCGAGGTGATGGTGATGCCGCGCTCCTGCTCCTGCGGCATCCAGTCCATGGTGGCGGTGCCCTCATGGACCTCACCGATCTTGTAGGAGCGGCCGGTGTAGTAGAGGATGCGCTCGGTCGTGGTCGTCTTGCCGGCATCGATATGGGCCATGATCCCGATGTTTCGGTAGCGGTCGAGGGGCGTGGTGCGTGTCATGCGAAGCTCCGGGGGCGGCGAGAAAGGCGCCTACCAGCGATAGTGTGAAAATGCCTTGTTGGCATCCGCCATGCGGTGGGTGTCCTCCCGCTTCTTGACGGCGTTGCCGCGGTTGTTCGCGGCATCGAGCAGTTCCCCCGAAAGCCGTTCCTCCATGGTGTGCTCCGAGCGCTCGCGCGAGCTGCCGATGAGCCAGCGGATGGCGAGCGCCTGGCCGCGGTCGGGACGCACCTCGACCGGCACCTGGTACGTGGCGCCGCCGACGCGGCGCGAGCGCACCTCGACGGCGGGCTTGACGTTGCTCAGCGCGTCATGGAACACACGCAGCGGATCCTGCCCCGAGCGCTTGGCGATGCGCTCGAGGGCGCCGTAGACGATGCCCTCGGCCACCGACTTCTTGCCCTCGTACATCAGGCAGTTCATGAATTTGGTCACCACGGGATCGCCGTATTTGGCGTCCGGCAGGACCTCCCGCTTGACCGCGGCGCGACGGCGCGACATGGCTCGTCTTCTCCTTACTTCGGCCGCTTGGCGCCGTATTTGGAGCGGCGCTGGCGGCGGTCCTTGACGCCCTGGGTGTCGAGGGTGCCGCGGATGATGTGGTAGCGCACGCCCGGCAGGTCCTTGACCCGACCGCCGCGGATCAGCACCACCGAATGCTCCTGCAGGTTATGCCCCTCGCCGGGGATGTAGCTCGTCACCTCGAAGCCGTTGGTGAGCCGCACGCGCGCCACTTTGCGCAGCGCCGAATTGGGCTTCTTCGGGGTCGTGGTGTAGACGCGGGTGCAGACGCCGCGCTTCTGCGGCGAGCGGCCGAGCGCCGGCACCTTGTTGCGCGCCGCTTGCGGTCGCCGCGGCTGGCGGATCAGCTGGTTAATCGTCGGCATGCCTCACGACCCCTTATCAAGCGCAATCGCCGCGCGACGTGCTTCCCGCACCGTCGACACGGCTCCGTGGGAACTCCAGAAAAGCGCGCCGTCTCGCAGGGCGCCGAGCCAAGTACCGATCCCAGGCTGCGTTTAGGTGGCTTCCTACCGCCAGCCCCCCGTCAGGGTGCGCGGATAATATGGATGAGCCCCCATTCCGTCAAGACCAACCGCCGACTTTTTCGCGCTCGCCGGCGCAGCCCGAAGGACTACGTCATTGTACACCGGCGACATGAAAATCCGCGTACTTCAATGGCACAGCGGTCGTTGAAATCCGGCTCCAGCCTCATGTGCACCCGTCGGCCGCAAGCGCTCGGCGCATTCGACGCCGCTCCCGCGGTCTGGGGACGAGGCGGTTTTCTTCGTGTCCTCAGCAGGTTACCGCGGCACCGACCGCTCGCCGGCAGCGCCCGGGTCTTAGAGGGGGTCGAGGTGATGCACGCCCGTCGGCGCCACATGGCGGAGATTGAAGCGCCGTTGCCGCAAGCTGCCCGTCCTCGACCGGCAGCCGAGGACGGGCCGCCATCAGCCGGCCCCAATGATCGGCGACCGGCTCGTCGAAGACCAGCCGTCGCGAGCGCTAGCGCAGGCTCAGAGTGAAGCCAAGCTTCCAGCCGCGCCGCATCTTCCGCACTGGTCCTGCGCTTGAGCTCGATCCTCTTCCTGATCTCGCCCGCGGTGATGACACTGAGGAAGAGATCCGTCGACGGAACCGATTGCAGCCAGCCCATGACCTTCGCATTCGGCCGCCATGGCAGCGATCAGCACGGAGGCCAAGAAATTGCGCGCCAGCTTGTCGTAGCGGGTGGCAACGCGTCGGAAGTCTTTCAGCCGGCAAAACACGCGCTCAATGACGTTGCGATCACGGTATCGGTCGGCATCGAAGGGATGAACGTGCTTGCGATTGGACTTGTTGGGATCACCGGCTGGACGCCAAGCGCGGCGATCGTGGTCCGCAGCTCGTCGCCGTCATAGGCTTTGTCGGCGATGACGGCGGTCATGGCGGCCCACGTCGGGCGCCGCCGTAATATCGGAGTCCTGGCCCGGCGTG
>JASHRZ010000050.1 GCA_030037055.1 Alphaproteobacteria bacterium | reverse complement strand
GTCCTCCTTGCCGTCCTTCTTGCGAATCGTCGCCCGCAAAAACATGACGGCCCTCAATGATCAGAGCCGCTCCACCTTTGAAAATAGCCAAGGTCTTCACTCCAGCCGATTTCCAGCCCGAGCCCCTTCTACATCAGTCGCTTGCGACGCGAAAACCCCAAAATACCGCCCGAAGCGGCCACGTTAGGACGGCGTCGTCGCATCTTGCCCCTGAGCCTTGGCGGCGGAGAGAGCGCTTGGCGGCTGCGTACAGCCAATCGGGATTTGCGCTAGCGTTCCATCAGGCGGTTCAACAGTCCCACCCGCCATGCGGCGATCAGCGCGGCGAGCGCGATTGCCAGCGCTGCGTAAATCGCCCATGGCCGCCGCTTCTCGGCATAGGGATCGGCGAGGAGGGACCGCTCGGCGCGCTCTGGCAGCCGCGCCAGAGCGGTCAGCGCCGTGCCGAAGGGAATGTTGATGCGCAGCCGCGTGTTGACCGCCCAACCGCAGGCATCGAGGATCGGTCCCAGATTGCGGTTCCGCAGCTTCATCGCGGCGATTAGCACGGAGGGTCCGGAGATCACCAGGATGAGGCCCAGCACGGCAAGCGGCATCTGCCACCAGGAGAGATTGAGGAAACCAGTGACTACGGAAGCGACGGCCGTCCCGATCGCGCCCAGGGCCAAGCCGATCGCGGCGAAGATGCCGGCGAAGCGCGCGGCGTCGTAGGTCTGATCCTTGGCCGGCGCGGCGACGGCTTCGGCCGGCGCTTGCGCCGGCGCGGACGGGGCGGCGCCGGCGGCCGGCCGCTGGACGCTCGCCGTCACCATCTGCGCTCGGCTGGCCGCAGCACGCGCCGCCGCGAATTTCTGCACTTGTTCCCCGATGAAGCGGGCCGCCTGCCGGTAGGGGAGCCAAAAGGCCTGTTGCAGGCTGATTGGGTGTTCGACGATTTTGATGATCGTGGCATCCCAATCGCGGCCCTTGCGATCGTAGAACACGCCATTGCGCCCGATCAGCAGATTATCGGCGTCTCCGGCGGTTACGGCCGCGGCGATCGTCATCCTCTCCGCGCTGCCGCGGCGGGTGCACGCGCAGTAGAGCAGGTAGATCCGGCTCAGCGTCGCCAGCTGAGCGTGCTTCGTCTCGTCCGCCACTACGACGCAGAGATCGCAGCTCCGTCCGTCGATGTAAAGCGTCCCGGCCTGAAACGCGGCTCTCCCCGCGCGGGTGTAGAAGTTGCGGAAGGAGACCGTGTTGTTAAGCAGTTGCAGCAAGTCCCGCTGAAAACGCAGTAGCTTCTCGACCCGGGCGATGGCATTCGTTTCCCGCTCCAGCGACTTGTCGCGCGCCAGCAGTTCGTCCATCCGCGGCCTGATCCCCAGAAGCCTGCGCGTGCGCTCGATGCCGAGATCGGCGGCCGCCGTCCCGGGACGCCGCGCCCACCACGCATCGTAGCGCGCGAAGCGCTCCTTGATCATCGCCCAGTCGCCTTCGCTCAAGCTCGTCCGATCGCCGATGAGCGGCGTGACGACCTCGCGCCGCAGCCGGTTGATCCGATCGGCGAAGGCCGGGTTGAGGCCCTGCTCCAGCGGCAGAGCGAGGTCCGCGCCGATGCGCGCCAAGGGAAGCGCGCGCATTTCCGGCCGGTCAGGCGAGAGGTTCTGCGCGGCCAAGGCTTCATAGAGCGCGCGCGGCGGATTGAGCGCCTCGGCCGCGTTCGGGTCGAAAGCGGCCAGGCGGTTGCGCGTAAAGTAGTCGTCGAGCTTGGGTCCGAGTTCGCGCAGCAGCGACGCGCAGGATTCGGTCGCGGCGCCGAGCGGTAGGACGGCCTCCTGCGCCGCCTCGGCCTCGCGGTGCCAGGCGGCATATTGGGCGGCCTCTTCGAAGAACCGCGCCGCCTTGTGTTCCGAGAGGCCCGGCTTGCCGCTGCGGTCGGTTTCGGCGCCGACGCAGCCGATGACCTCTTCGATCGCCGCGCGCGTCTCGACGTCCTCGGCCGCGTCGGACGGGATGATGCCATCGCCGTTGAAGGACGTGGCGTTGAATATCCTTTCGCTGTCGGCGGCATCCTGCAACGAGATCTCACGTGCATCCCCCTTGCCCAGCATCCTCAGGATCGCCGCGGCCGAAGCGCGAAGTTCGCGCCCCTCCTCGCTGGCGTCGTTGATCGCCGCGAGCGGCAACGTGTCCCGGCCTTTGGCGAGCCCGTCGAGATCGCCGAGCATCTCGGTGGCCCAACGCGCTGCCGCCAGGATCTCGGGCGCTCGGATGCGTCCGTCCTGGTCGCTGTCAACGAGATCGAGGGTGCGCTCGTCGAACTCGATTCCTCGCGTAGGGCAAGCGAGCGCCACCCAAAGCTTTTGGTCAAGATCGGCCAGCGCGGCGACATCCTCTCCACTGCTGAGCCGCACGTGATCGAAGCCGCCGGCGCGGAAGAAGCTCCACACATGCAGTCCTGCGTCGTTTCGCGCCATGGGCGCAACCCCCTGATGACGTCGGAGCTCGTCGCCTTCGCCGGCGCGCTGCTGCCGGGCGAGCGGTCAACGCCGCGCGGGCGGCGGCGTTGACTCTCGTCCGCATTGGCATCTATCGCGTCAATCGCGCGCCGATCAAGTTCCCGGCCCCTGCTCGATGATAACGACACGGCGGTTGCGCGGCTCATTGACGCCGGCGGCGGTCGGCACGGCGAGATCGTTTTCGCCACGGCCGCTGGTGACGATCTGATCGGCCGGCACGCCGTTGGCGATCAGTTCGGCGCGCACCGTCGCCGC
The DNA here is from genome assembly GCA_030037055.1 of Alphaproteobacteria bacterium. GTDB lineage: Bacteria > Pseudomonadota > Alphaproteobacteria > ATCC43930 > CGMCC-115725 > DAHUYF01. The sequence goes on along the minus strand of JASHRZ010000050.1, from coordinate 316 downwards.
GCGCCGTTCGGAGAGGCCCTGGTTGTAGCGTGGCGTCCCGGTCGTGTCGGTATATCCAGTGACGCTGATATGGGTGACCTTACCCTGCTTGGCATTGGCCGCGGCCGCCTATCTGCCGCCGGGGATCGAGGCGCCGGTCGTCGTCGCCTGCCAAAGCGAGCGCTCGCAGCATCAGAACCGCGCCAAGGCCATGGCCATGCTGAAGGCGCGGCTCTACGAGATCGAGCTGAAGCGCCGCGAGGCAGCGATGGACGCCATGCACGCCGCCAAGACCGATATCGGCTGGGGCCATCAGATCCGCTCCTATGTGTTGCAG
>JASHRZ010000534.1 GCA_030037055.1 Alphaproteobacteria bacterium | reverse complement strand
CGCACGCGGCCGTCCTGGCGCGTCAGGCACATGAGATCGACATCGTTGGACAGCACATAAATGTAGTCGCCGGCGATCCACGGTCCATGCGTGCCGCCGATATCCTGCTCCCAGACGCGGTCGCCGGTGCGCAGATCGATCGCCACCATGCGGCCGCTATGGCTCACGGCATAGACGCGACCGCGATCGATGACCGGACGGCCGCGGATGTCGGCGATCGTCGAGAGCGCGCCAAGCGGCCGCGCGGTGGCGAGGTTGTCGGTCCAGAGCGGCCGCCCGTTCTCGACCCGCAGCGCGAAGATCTCACCGGAGCTGTACGGCACGACGACGATGTCGCCTTCCACCGCCGGGTTCGCCGCGCCGAGCAGGCCGGCCGTCTCGGGAATGCCGTTATGCGTCCACAGGCGATGGCCGTCATCGGCCGACATGACCTCGAGCTCGTTGTCGACGGTCACGGCGAAGACGCGGCCGTCCGCCACCGTCGGCGCGCCCCGCACCGGCGCGGTCACCTGCTGGCGCCAGACCTCTTTGCCGGTGGCGGCATCGAGCGCCAGCACCTGGGCATAGCCGGTGGTGACGTAGACCCGGTCGCCTGCCGCCGCGACGCCGCCGCCATAGGCGTGGCCGAGCTCCGTCCCGGGCTTCAAATCGTAGCGCCATTCCTCGCTTCCGCTCTTGGCGTCGAGCGCGATCACCACGTCGCGCGCGTCGAGGGCGAAGACCCGTCCGCCCTCGACCACCGGCTGCGACAGCACCGCGCCGTAGCGCGACCCGCCGTCGCCGATGCTGCTGGACCAGGTCTTGCGCAGTGCGCCGTCGAGCGCGACATGCTGCATGACATGCGAGGGAGTGCCGCCGGCCTGCGGCCAATCGGCATTCATCACCGGGCGCGGCAGGCGCACCACGAGCTTGGCCAGGGCCGGATCCGGCTCGAGGGCGCGGTCCAGCGTCAGCACGGAGACGCGGGTGCCTTTGAGCTTCTGCTTGGAGGTGTCCTCGAACATTTTGTCGGACCAGTCGCTGAGCGTGTCGCAGCCCATGAGAGCCAGCGTCAGCGCGAGCAGCCCCGTCCGGGCAAAGACGCGCGTCACTCTCAATGCTCTTCTCCGCTCACTCCGCCAGCGCCGTGAGCATTTCCGCGGCGCGCGCGCGCAAGCCCTGCGGCGCCGCGAGGTCGTCGGCGAGGCGTTGGTAAGTGGTGCGCGCCGCCGCGCGGTCACCCGACTTGAGCTCGGCCAGCGCGGTAAGCTCCAGCGCCGAGGGATGCCAGGGATTGTCCGCCGAGGTCAACGGCGCAAGCTTGGCGATGATCGCCGTGGGCTCGCCGCTCTTGAGGCCGTATTGCGCCGCCAGCAGCGTCGCGACGTCGCGGTAGACGGAATCGACCGAGCCGTCGGCGGCGAGCGCGGCGTAGATGGCAACGGCGCCGTCGACATCGCCGGCGCGCGCCTTGAGCGCGGCATCTTCGAACCGGGCGAGGGTGGCGTGGCCGCCGCTCGCCTGGCGCGCGATCGCGGCAAAGGCGGCAACCGCGTCCTGATCCTTGCCCTGCCGCGCGAGGTTGAGCGCCGCGATATAGCGCGCGCCTTCCGCCTCGCGCTGATGCAGCTGATAATGGCGCCATTGGGTGACAGCGAGGGTTGCAAGCACCAGAAGCACGGCGAGCGCGTAGACGTATTTACCGTAGCGCGCCCACAGCTTCGCAAGGTTCTCGCGCCTCAGCTCCTCGTCGACTTCTTGGAAAATGTCGCTCACAAACCCTCTCCACCCCTCGCCGGGCGGGCGTTACCATAGCTGCTTGCTCGGACCGAGGCAAACTGCGTTGCCGCTGGACCGCGGCGCGGAAATGAGGAAAACTGCCGATTGTGGCGACCCGATGACGATCCTCCCCAGCAGCGACCGATGGCGACACTCGTCCGTCTGAGCGATTACCGGCGCAGACAGAGGACGGTTTTCTTCACTCGCCCCGAGCTGAACCAGCTCCTCTCGCTCTACAGCCGCCAGGTTGCGCGCGGCGAGTGGCGCGATTATGCCATCGACCACCGCGAGGGCGCGGCGGTGTTCTCGGTTTTTCGCCACACCCAGGAGAGTGCGCTCTATACCGTGATCAAGATGGCGCCTGGCACCGGCCGGCAAGGCAATTTCGCCCTGCTCGGCGGCCGGCAAAGGCTGACCACCGCCAAGGCGCTGGCCGAGGTGCTGGCAAGCCTACAACGCAAGCTGCGCGGCAAGACGGCCCGGCTCGACGGCGAAAGCGCCGGCTAGGACGCGCCAACAGCCTTAGCGCCAGCGGTCGCGCTCGATCGCCGCCTCGATGCCCAGTGCCAGCGACAGCAGGCGGCGATCCTCCCCGTGGCGGCCGACCAGCATCAGCCCGACCGGCGCCGTCCCCGGCAGGTGGATCGGCAGCGTCAGCGCACAGCGGTCGAGAAAGTTGACGAGCAAGGTGTTGCGCAGCAGGCGGGCATTGATCCGCCAATAATCCTCGTCCTTGGCGAAGGCGGCGATCTCCGGCGCGACCAGCGGCACGGTCGGCATGATGAGCGCGTCGAACGCGCCGGTGCGCGCCTCGACGCGGGCCATGAGATCGGTCCGTTGCCAGCCGAGCCTGACATAGTCGGCAGCGCTCATCTCCCGGCCGCGCTCGATGCGCAGGCGCACGCGCGGGTCGTACTCGGCGCCGCGCCGGGCGATGAGCCCGCCATGCCAGGCATAGGCCTCGGGAGGCGTGAAGCCGCCCTTGGCGTTGACCGCCGCACACTCGCCGAGCTCGGGGAGCGGCAGGTCGATCAGCCGCGCGCCGGCGCGCGACAGCACCGATGAGGCGCGCTCGAAGGCGCCGGCGACATCACGATCGAGATCATCGAGCACCACCGTGCGCGGCACGCCCAGCCGCAGCCCCGCCACCGCGGCTTCCGGCGGCAGCACCGGCGGCTCGCCGGCCAGGACCGCGTCGGCGAGAGCGCAGCAGCCGACGCTGACGCCGAGCGGGCCGATCGAATCGAGCGTGGTCGAGAGCGGCGTTGCGCCGTCGCGCGGGATGCGCTTTTGCGTCGGCTTGAACCCGACGGTGCCGCAGAGCGCGGCGGGGATGCGGACGGAGCCGCCAGTGTCAGTGCCGATCGCCACCGCCGCCATGCCGTCGATCAGCGAGACCGGCGCTCCCGCGGAAGAGCCGCCGGGAATGCGCTTGCGGTCATAGGGATTGCCGGGCGTGCCGTAATGCGGATTGATGCCGATGGCGGAATAGGCGAACTCGGTCATGTTGGTGCGGCCGATGAGCACCGCGCCGGCGGCACGCAACCGGGCGACGACCGGTGCGTCGGACGCGGCAGGCGGCGCGTCGTCGAGCGCCCGGGAGCCGGCAAGCGTGCGTTCCCCGGCAACGTCGAACAAATCCTTGATCGACACCGGCAGGCCGGCGAGCGGCGAGGCGACGTAGCCGGCCTGACGCAGCCGATCCTGCGCCTCGGCGGCGGCCCGGGCGCTTTCGGCATAGACCCTGAGGAAGGTGCGCTTGCCCTCGCCCGCGGGATCGGCGATGCGCGCGAGCGCCGCCTCCACCAGCCCTCGGCTGGTGGCGCGGCCGGCGGCGAGATCGGCGGCAAGACCCACGACGCTGGCGTTGGTCGCCGGGCTCGAAGCGGACATCGGCATCCTCATGCAGTGATGGCGATACCGCACGAGGAGACTATGCGCAGCGGCGCCAGGCAATGAAAATCCGGCGCTCGCAGGCGGTGAAATTTCTTCGGGCGCGGACCCATCCAGCGACGCCGGCGTTGCCATGCCGCGATGCCTCGGCGCAAGGTAGCGACGCTGCTCAAACATTTCCCGAGCCAGCGCGAGCGCGGGTCATGGTTCACCGAGGACAGCTTCTTCGCCCTGCCGCGGCCGCGGGTGGCGCGAGCGCCGGCGCGGGACGCACGTGAGGCGCCGCCCCGCCGACGAGCCGCCGATCGACGTCGCCGGCGTGCGGCTGACCCATCCCAGCCGCATCCTTTACCCCGGGCAGGGCATCGCCAAGCGCGATCTCGCCGCCTATTACCAGAAGGTGGCGGATTGGATGCTGCCGCATGTGGCCGGACGGCCGCTCAGCCTGCTGCGCTGCCCGGAGGGGGAAGGCGGCCTCTGCTTCTATCAGAAGCACTTCGCCGGGCGGCTGCCGCAGGGCCTCAGCGGCGTGATGATCATCGAGAAGCGGGCACGCGGCACTTATGGCGTGGTCGAGGATCTCACGGGCTTGCTGGCGCTGGTACAGATCGGCGTGCTTGAGATCCACCCCTGGGGCTCGACGGTGACGCGGTTGGAGCGGCCCGACCGGCTGATCTTTGATCTCGATCCCGATCCGAGCCTCGGCTGGATGAACGTGATCGAGGCGGCGTTGGAGTTGCGCCTCCTGCTGCTGGAACTCGGCCTCGAGAGCTTTGCCAAGACCACCGGCGGCAAGGGCCTGCATGTGTTGGTGCCGCTCCGGCCGCTGATCGACTGGGAGCGCTTGCACGCCGCCGCGCGGGCGATCGCCCAGCTCTTCGCCGAACGAGCGCCGCAACGCTATACCATCGATGCCGCCAAGACGGCGCGCCGGCAGCGCCTCTTCATCGACTACCTGCGCAATAGCCGGGGCCAGACCGCGGTCGCGCCCTACTCGCCGCGCGCCCGCGCCGGCGCGCCGGTGGCGACGCCGCTGGCCTGGTCGGAGCTCGAGGCGGCGCCGCACCCGGACCGGTTTACCATCAAGACCGTGCCGGCCCGCCTCGCCGGCCTCGCCTTCGATCCCTGGCGCGACGTGACGACGCTGCGCCAGTCCCTCGGCGCCAAGCTGCTGCAGCGGCTGGGAGTCTGAGTGACGGTTCCGGACATGAAACGGGTCGCCGACACTGTCACTTCGGATCGGCCGAGGAGCAAGGCGTGCGGCGATGCCATGACCGGTCGATGCCGCGCGCCGGCATTAACCTCGTTGCAAGTGCTGCGCGCGTATAAGAGAGCCGCCATGCCGGCGAAAGCATCACTGGTCGAGACGCAGCGACACACACCCGGCGCCGGGCCGGCGCCGGCGCGGCGCTTCATCATGCCGGCGCCGAGCCGCGAGGAGATCCGCACCGGCATTTTCTACATGCTGGCCAGCATTTTCGTCTTCTCACTCCTCAACGCCCTGGTCAAATGGGAGGCGGCGCGCTACCCGGTCGGCGAGATCGTGTTCTTTCGCGGCGCCTGCTCGCTCCTGCCTTGCCTCGCGCTGCTCGCCCAAAGCGGCGGTTCCTGGCGGCTGTTGCGCACCCAGCGCCTGGCGCAGAATATGGGCCTCGGCATCCTGCAATTCGCGGCGATTGTGCTCATCTTCATCGCCTTCGCCATGATGCCGCTCGCCGATGCCGTGGCGATCACCTTCTCCACGCCCTTGTTCCTCACCTTGCTGTCGATCCCACTGCTCGGCGAGCGCGTCGGGCCGCACCGCTGGGCGGCGGTGCTGCTGGGCTTCGCCGGGGTCTTGCTGATGATCCGCTCCGGCGGCGGCCTCGGCGGCGGTCTCGCCTCGACCGGAGCGCTGCTGGCGCTGGCCAGCGCGGCGATCAGCGCCATCGGCGCCATCGCCCTCCGGCGCATGACGCTCACCGAGGCCAGCCCCACTTTGGTGGCCTATCCGGCGCTGGTCACCACCGGGCTGAGCCTGTCGCTGCTGCCTTTCGGCTGGATCACGCCGGACTGGCAGGACGCCTTGCTGCTCGCCGCGATCGGGGTCGGCTCGGGCATCGGCCAATTCTGGGCGACGCAGGCCTTCCGCTTCGCGCCGGCCGCGGTGGCGGCGCCCTTCAGCTATCTCTCCATGATCTGGTCGATGGCGCTCGGCTATCTCTTCTGGGGCGACGTGCCGACGGCGATGCTGATCGCCGGCGCCGCGGTGGTGGCGGCAAGCGGTCTCTACATTCTCTACCGCGAGACGGTGCGGCGCGCGCCGCAAGCGGCGCCCCTCGCCGCCGATTCCGACTGAACTGGCACCATTTCCCGCGAGTCAGTCCGGGCGCGCGCGCATGCGGGTCAGCGCACCGACCGCTTCGATCATCGGCGTCGCCACCCCGGCCACTTTGCCCAGCTCGATCACCGCGCCCACCAGCGGCTCGATCTCAAGCGGACGGCCGGCCTCGAAATCTTGCAGCATCGAGGTCTTGAAGGCGCCGAGACGGCGCGCCTGCCCGATGCGCGCCTCGACATCGAGGTCGAAATGCTTCCCCAGCCGTTCGGCGACCGCCTGGCATTCCTGCATCATCGCGCGCAGCACCGCGAGCACGCCGGGATCGTCCGCGATCCGCGTCATGTCGGCGCCGGTAAG
>JASHRZ010000533.1 GCA_030037055.1 Alphaproteobacteria bacterium | reverse complement strand
CTGTTCACCAATGACCGCGGCGGCATCCTCGACGATCTCATGGTGACGCAAACGGGCGATCACCTCTTCCTCGTCGTCAACGCCGCACGCAAGGCGCAGGACATCGCGCATCTGCAGCGCGGCCTCGCCGGCGCGGCGGAGGTGACGCCGCTCTTGAATCGCGCGCTGCTGGCGCTGCAAGGGCCCGCCGCCGCCGCGGTGCTGGCGCGGCTCGCTCCTCGGTCCGCCGCGCTCGGCTTCATGACCGGCGCCACGCTGTCGGTCGACGGAATCTCGTGCTTCGTCACGCGCTCCGGCTATACCGGCGAGGACGGCTTCGAGCTTTCCGTGCCGGCCGAAGCGGCCGAGCGCCTGGCGCGCCGGATTCTGGCCGAGCCCGAGGTCATGCCGGTCGGGCTGGGCGCGCGCGATTCGCTGCGGCTCGAAGCCGGGCTCTGCCTCTATGGCCACGACATCGACGCGACCACCACCGTCATCGAAGCCGATCTCGCCTGGGCGATCCAGAAGCGCCGGCGCGCCGAGGGCGGATTTCCCGGCGCCGCGGCGATCGCCCGCGAGCTCGCCGCCGGACCCAAGCGCAAGCGCGTCGGCATCCGTCCCGAAGGCCGCGCCCCGGCGCGCGAGGGCACCGAGATCGTCGACGCCGGCGGCGCGACGATCGGCCGCATCACCAGCGGCGGCTTTGGTCCCTCGGTCGACGGCCCCGTCGCCATGGGCTACGTCGCCATCGCAGAAGCCGCGCTCGGCACGGCGCTGAAGCTCATGGTGCGCGGCAAGCCGCGCCCGGCGCGCGTCGTGCCGCTGCCTTTCGTTCCCCACCGCTATCACCGCGGCTGACCCGATTCTGCGAGGAGCGTCATGAGCGCCGTCAAATACACCAGGGATCACGAATGGATACGCGTCGAGGGCGATGTCGCCGTGATCGGCATCACCGATTACGCGCAGACCCAGCTCGGCGACGTCGTCTATGTCGAGCTGCCCGAGCTCGGCCGCCGCGTCGCGCAGGGCAAGGAGGCGGCGGTGGTCGAATCGGTAAAGGCGGCGAGCGAGGTCTATGCGCCCATCTCCGGCGAGGTGATCGCCGTCAACGACGCGCTTTCCGGCGAGCCCGGCAAGGTCAACGCCGATCCCATGGGCGAGGGCTGGTTCCTGAAGCTGCGCATCGCCGATCCCAAGGAGCTCGACGCGCTGATGGATGAAAAGGCCTACGCCGCCTTCGTCGAGGGCCTGCACTGATGCGCTATCTCCCGCTGACCGGCGCCGATCGCAGCGCCATGCTTGCCGCCATCGGCGCCGACAGCGTCGCGGCGCTGTTCCGCGACGTGCCGCGGGCCGCGGCGCTTGACGGGCTGCTCGAGCTGCCGCGGGCGATGGGCGAGATCGAGGTGGAGCGCGCGCTCGAGCGTCTGGCGGCCAAGAACCTGCCGGCCTCGACGGCGCCGAGCTTTCTCGGCTGCGGGGTCTATCGCCACCACGTTCCTGCGGCGGTCGACCATCTCATCCAGCGCGGCGAGTTCCTGACCTCCTACACGCCCTATCAGCCGGAGGTGTCGCAGGGCACGCTGCAGTCGATGTTCGAGTTCCAGACCCAAGTGGCGCTGATCACCGGCATGGAGGTGGCCAATGCCTCGATGTATGACGGTGCGACCGCCTGCGCCGAGGCGGTGATGATGGCAAACCGTCTGACGCGCCGGCGCCGGGCCATCCTCGCCGGCGACCTCCATCCGCATTACCGCGAGACGACCGAGACCTATGCGCGGTTCGGCGGCTTCGAGATCGTCGCGCGCGAGCCCGATCCGGCGGCGGCCGACGACCTCGCCGCGCTGGTCGACGACGGGACTTCCTGCGTCGTCGTGCAGAATCCCGGCTGCTTCGGCGAGGTGCGCGATTTCTCCGCGCTCGCCGCGGCGTGCCACCGCGCCGGCGCCCTGCTCGTCGTCGTCGTCACCGAGACTGTGTCGCTGGGCCTCGTCAAGCCGCCGGGAGAGATGGGCGCCGACATCGTCGCCGGCGAAGGCCAGTCGCTCGGCAATGCGCTCGCCTTCGGCGGGCCGCATCTCGGCCTCTTCGCCGCACGCGAGAAATTCGTGCGGCAGATGCCGGGCCGCCTGGTGGGCGCGACGGTCGATGCGGCGGGCCGGCGTGGCTTCGTGCTGACGCTGGCGACGCGCGAGCAGCACATTCGCCGTGAGAAGGCGACGAGCAACATCTGCACCAACTCCGGCTTGTGCGCGCTCGCCTTCACCATCCATCTGGCGCTGCTGGGCGAGGTGGGGTTCGCCCGGCTGGCCCGGCTCAACCATGCGCAGGCGGTGCGGCTGGCCGATCGCCTCACGGCGCTGCCGGGGGTGAGCGTGCTGACCGACCGCTTCTTCAACGAGTTCACGCTGCGCCTCGGACGGCCGGCGGCGCCGGTGGTGGAGGCGCTCGCCCAGCGCGGCGTGCTCGCCGGCGTGCCGGCGAGCCGGCTCTGGCCGGGACGGCCGGAGCTTGCCGACCTCCTGATCCTTGCCGCCACCGAGACCAATACCGAGGAGGACATGACCGCCTTGGCGGAGGGGCTGCGCGAGGTGCTGGGATGAGCGAGTGGAGCAAGGCGCTCAGCGGCTTCGCGCCCGACGCCGCGGCGGAGCAGACGCTCAGCGGCAATTACGGGCTGCAGCTCGAGGATCCCCTGCTGTTCGAGCAGGACGCGCCCGGGCGGACCGGGGTCGACCTGCCGGAGCCGGCGGCGGCCGACCGCCTGGGCGCGCTCAGGCGAGAGGGCGCGATCGGCCTGCCGGGCCTCAGCGAGCCGCAAGTGGTGCGGCACTTCATGCGCGCCTCGCAAAAGAATTACGGCATCGATATGGGGCTTTATCCGCTCGGCTCCTGCACGATGAAGCACAATCCGCGCCTCAACGAGAAGCTGGCGCGCCTGCCGGGCTTTGCCGATATCCATCCGCTGCAGCCGCAATCGACGGTGCAGGGCGCGCTCGAGCTGATCGACGTGCTGGCCGGCTGGCTCAAGGCGCTGACCGGCATGCCGGCGATCGCAATGAGCCCGGCCGCCGGCGCTCATGGCGAGCTTTGCGGCATGATGTGCATCGCCGCCGCGCTCGAGGCGCGCGGCGAGCAGCGCCGGCGCGTGCTGGTGCCGGAATCGGCGCATGGCACCAATCCGGCGACGGCCGCGACCTGCGGGCTCGGCGTCGACGCGATCCCGGCCAATGAGCGCGGTCGGATCGATCTCGCCGCGCTCAAGGCGAAGCTCGGCCCCGATGTCGCGGCGATCATGCTCACCAATCCCAACACCTGCGGCCTCTTCGAGGACGAGATCCTGGCCATCGCCGAAGCGGTGCACGCGGCCGGCGCCTATGTCTATTGCGACGGCGCCAACTTCAATGCGCTGATCGGTCGTGTGCGGCCGGGCGATCTCGGCATCGATGCCATGCACCTCAATCTGCACAAGACCTTCTCGACGCCGCATGGCGGCGGCGGGCCGGGCTCGGGGCCGGTGGTGTTGGCGGCGAGCCTCGCGGGTTTCGCGCCGCTGCCCTGGCTGGTTCACGACCAGTCGGGTTTCCGCCTGATCGAGCAGGCCGAAGGCCCGCCGGCGCAAACCATCGGACGGCTCAAGGGCAATCACGGCCAGATGGGGATGTTCGTGCGCGCGCTCGCCTACATCATGAGCCACGGCGCCGACGGGCTGCGTCAGCTCTCGGGCGACGCGGTGCTGAACGCGAACTACCTGCTGGCGCGGCTCGGCGACGCGCTCACCGCCTCATATCCGGGGCCGTGCATGCACGAGGTGCTGTTCGACGACCGCTTCCTCAGGGATACCGGCGTCACCACGCTCGATTTCGCCAAGGCGCTGACCGATGAGGGCTTCCACCCCATGACGATGTACTTTCCGCTCGTCGTCCATGGCGCGTTGCTGATGGAGCCGACGGAGAGCGAGAGCAGGGCCTCGCTGGATCGCTTCATCGAGGTGGTGCTGGGGCTGGTGGCGCGGGCGAAGACGGGCGACGGTGCCGCCTTTCACGCCGCGCCGCGCTTCACCCCGCGCCGGCGGCTCGACGAGACCGCGGCGGCGCGCAAGCCCGTGCTGCGCTGGCGAAAGGCGCCCGCGGCGGCGGTTTGACGGTTCCTATCGCCGGCGCCAGTCGGTCGGCTCGGCTGCGGCAATCCGCTGCCGCGCCTCGCTGAGCAGCTCGCGCAGCTCGCGCGGATCGACCCCGTCGCTCTCCATGAGAGCGCGAGTCAAGGGATCCTCGAGCATTTGGGAAAGCGGCGGCTCGCAGTGAAACTGTCCCATGATCCCGTCTCCTGTCGCTCCCCTTGATGCTTATACGCGCCACGCCGCCGTTTTATTCCCCATCCGGTGCGTTTTTTCGCGGGGCGCGCGACGCGACGGTTGACGGCAAGCGCAGGCCGCGGCGATTGACAAGCCCCCGAGCGGCGTTTTGAATGGCGCGCCTTTCAGCGCTTCGGGGAACCGGGATGATCGCTCGCCTCGCTTTATGCCTCAGCGCCGCCGTGCTCCTGGCTCAAGGTGCGGCGCGCGCCGATGACGGCAAGGCGCTCAACATCTACAACTGGTCCGACTACATCGCCGACGATACGGTGTCCCGCTTCGAGGCCGAGACCGGGATCAAGGTGCATTACGACGTCTATGACAACAACGAGACGCTCGAGACCAAGCTGATGGCCGGCCATTCGGGCTACGATCTCGTCGTGCCGTCGGCGATGCCGTTCATGGCGCGCGAGATCCAGGCCGGCGCCTTCCAGAAGCTCGACAAGGCGAAGCTCGCCAATTACGGCAATCTGGACCCGCAGATCCTCGGCTTCGGCGCCGCCGCCGATCCCGGCAACCAGTACGGCGTGCCTTATCTCTGGGGAACCACCGGCATCGGCTACAACCCGGCGAAGGTGAAGGCGGCATTGGGGGCGAAGGCGCCGGTCGACAGCCTTAAGCTGATCTTCGATCCCGCCAATGCCAAGAAGCTTGCCGAGTGCGGCATCTCGCTGCTCGACACGCCGCAGGAGATCTTCCCCGCGGCGCTGGCATATCTCGGCCGCGAGCCGATGAGCCGCGATCAACAGGACCTCGACAGGGCGGTCGACGCGGTGCTGGCGATCCGTCCCTCGATCCGCAAGTTCCACTCCTCGCAATATATAAACGACCTGGCCAACGGCAATCTTTGTGTCGCCTTCGGCTATTCCGGCGACGTGATCCAGGCGAAGAACCGCGCCGCCGAGGCCAAGAACGGCGTCGAGATCGCCTATTCCATCCCCAAGGAAGGGGCGATGCTCTGGGTCGACATGATGGCGATCCCGAAGGATGCGCCGCATGCGCAGAATGCGCTGCTGTTCATCGATTTC
>JASHRZ010000532.1 GCA_030037055.1 Alphaproteobacteria bacterium | reverse complement strand
GCCTTCGCCGCGGCGCCCGAGGGCGTCGCCGCTGGTGAATGGTCGATCGTCGCGACGCGGGCGAGCGAAGCCGCCGCGCGCCTGCTCTGGCCCCTCGCCGACACCAGGCTCGAGCGACGCCTCCACCGCATCCGCTGTCCCACGCTGATGCTCTGGGGCGCCGAGGACAAGGTGCTGGCGCCGTCCTATGCCCAGCGCTTTGCCGCCGGCATCGCCGGCACGAGCCATGTGCGGATGATTCCCGGCGCCGGCCATCTCGCCGATCTCGACGCGCCGGGCGCAGCGGCCGAGGCAGTGCTCGAGGCGCTCGCCTGACGCGCGGCGGGCTTCACCCGGTGCCGAGTTCGAGCGCCCGACGGGTCGCGGGGCGGTCGCCTCAGGCCTTGTAGCCCATGCGGAAGCCGCCCCAATGGCGGCCCTCGACATAGATCGGCGCGGAGACGTCTTTCATCAGCGCGAACTGGCCGCCGCCCATGTCGCGGCGATAGGTCTGCAGCAGGAAGGGCGCGGTGCTGCGGCCGGCGGCGAGACCGGTGCGGTCGTTGAACAATCGGCGATTGCGGCAGTTGGCCGCGTTCCACACGGGGTCGGCGCCCTGCGGCTTGGAGAATTTGAGATTGTGCGTCGGCAGGTAGCCGTTGTTGTCGACGGCGGCGCAGAACACGACGCGCGCATCGAAGGAGAGCAGCGGCTCCTGGATCGCCGGCAGCACCCGGTCGGTGAACAGGGTAAAGCGCGCTATCGCCTGCTGCGGGTCGGTGTTCGGCACTGGGCGGTAGTCGCGATCGAAGAGATCGGCGGCGGATATCTCGCCCTTGGCGATCGCCGCCTCGAACAGCGCGCCGACGCGCCGTGCGGCATCGCGCACCGCGTCGATGAACGGCGTATCGGCGATCGCCACGCCGGTCGCCGCCGTGAGGCCGATGAGCGTCTCGCTCACCGCCAGCAGATTGTGCACGCGGCCCTTCGCCGACTCGAGGCGGCGGCTCGACTCGACGCCGCCGTTCGCCATCTCCTCCACATGCACCCCCAGCATGGCGCAGCTCGTGCCAATCGCCTTCGCTGCCTCGGCGATGCGACGGGCTTCGCCGTCGAGCTCGGTGATGGCTTGGCCGGCCTTGTCGATCACCGCGCCGATCGCCGTGGTGCCGGAGCGCACGGTCTGCGCCTGCGCCACGCTGGCGGCGCCGTCCGCGATGAGCCGGTCGGCCTGCTTGGTGAGCGCCGCCAGCGTCACCGTTATCTCCTTGGTGGCCTGCTGCGTCTGGGTAGCGAGCGCCTTCACCTCGCTTGCCACCACCGCGAAGCCCCGGCCCGCCTCGCCGGCGCGCGCCGCTTCGATCGTGGCGTTCAAGGCGAGCAGGTTGGTCTGGCCCGCGATGGCGGCAATCTGATCGGCGACCTTGCCGACATTGCCCAGGGCGCGGCGTAGGGCCTCGATCTGCGTGCCGAGGCCGGTGACGCCTTCGACCAGGCCGTGAATGCCGTCGAGCGACGCCTCGACAGTGCCGCGCGAGGCCGCTACCTCGCCGCTGGCGCGTCCCGCCACCTCATGCGCATGTTGCGCCGCAGCGGCGATGCGCTCGTTGCCGGCGGACGTCTCCGCTGCTTTCCCGCGCAGCTCCTGCGACAGCTCGGCCTGCCGCGCGACTCGGGCCGCGGTGCCGTCGATGTCGCCGGCAATGTCGCAAATCTCCAAGCCAAGCGTGCCGGCCTGGTCCGCGATCTCGCGCAGGATGCGGTCGGAGTCCGGTGCGGAACCGGTCATCGCGAGAGTCTCTTTCGAAATGCTTATGCGGAGGACGTCCCGGCGCGGCAGAGGATGACCGGTTTCGGCTAAGAATTCATTAAACGCCGCGGCTATCGCCAGCGGAAAGGCATCGCGCGCCTTATCGCATCTTTGACGGCAGCGCGATCGTCTCGCCGTCGACGACGAATTTTCCATATCCCCGATGGTGGATGGTCTTGGGATGCTTCTGCGCGGGGTCGGTCCAGGCCTGCAGCACCTCGAGGATGAACAGATTGTATTTGTTGACCATGCGCGTGTCCGTCACCCGGCATTCGAGATTGGCGAAACACTCGGCCACCAGAGGCGGCGCCACGCGCTCGGCCGGCCGCGGCGTCAGTCCGAACGCCGCGAACTTGTCGACATCGCGGCCCGAGCAATTGCCGACCTTCACGACCTTGGACGCGAGTTTCACCGCCGGCACGGCGATGACGCATTCCCGGGTCGCCCGCAATGCGGCAAAGCTGTGACCCGCGCTGCTGACGACGCAGGCGATCAGCGGCGGCTCGAACTCCACCATCATGTGCCAGGACATCGTCATGACATTGGCGTGGCCCTTCCGGGCCGTCGTCAGCAGGACCACCGGACCCGGCTCGAGCAACTGGTAGACCTTCGATAAAGGCAGCTTTTTCATCATGCTCGTGCGGCCCGGGCGAGAGCCGGGTTGGCGATCGGGAGTTGCGCCGCGCCGCCCGCGATGCGTCCGCCACCGCTGCGCTTCTGCAGGGGCGTCATTGGAAGCCTGGCTCGCGGCCATTTCCTAGGCCGCAGCGCGCACGCCGCGGCGTCTAGTCCCCGTTCTTCTTGAGCAGCGATTTGCGGATTTCGTCCAGCGTCTCGCTGGTGCGTCGTCTGATGACCTCGAACGCCTCCTTGTTCGACTTCTCGACCAGGTCGGCCAGGGCGCGCGCGTTCGCGGTCGCGGTCTCGAACGCTTTTTTGGCGAATTCGACCTGCTTGGCGACGGTTTCCTTGGGATTCCCCGGTACCGTCAGCTCGCGGACCATCTCCGTGGTCTGGTCAAGCGCGGTGCGTAGAATCTCGGCCTGCCGGCGCGCCACCGCTCCCGCTCCTTCCGCCGCCGCGTGCATGGCCTTGGTGAAAGCCTCGATGTTCTTCTTCTGGCTCGCGACGATCTCGTTCACCTCGACACCCGGCAGCTTCAAACCGCGGATGAAGGACGAAAACTGCTCTGTCGGGGACGTTGCCCCGGTTTCCGACTTGTTGCTCTCATCCATTGGCTCCTCCTCGGCTAAGGCGGGTTCGCCGGAACGACCGGCCTTGGCCCCCGCACGATGCGGCTGCCGCCTGACGTTGCCGACGCTATTAAGAGGACAGTTCGGCGCGCTTTCGGCATTGATCTAGCTCAACCGGCCGGCGGACGGCTTCCTGCCGCGAAGCGAGCGACAGGCGCCGCGTGGCATTTGAGGCAGATCAACCCGGCTCGCTCAACGATCGGTGATGATCGTCCGAACCGCTCGTCACCTGAGACCGAAGAGGACGCCTGATGTCGGAATCGGAGATCGAGGCGGCGGCCAGCGACTATTTGCGCCGGGGCTGGTCGGTCATCCCGCTTCGGCCGCGATCGAAGCTGCCGGCGATCCGCTGGGAGACCTATCAGCGCGAGCGCGCGGATGGAGCGGCGCTGCAGCGGTGGCTGCGCCGGTGGCCGCAGCTCAATATCGGCATCGTCACCGGCGCCGTCTCCGGCCTGGTGGTGCTCGATCTCGATCGAGGTCATGGCGGCTTCGAAAGCCTTGAGGCGCTCGAGCGCGTGCACGGTCCGCTGCCGGACACGGTCGAGGCGGAGACCGGCGGCGGCGGCCGCCACCTCTATTTCGCGGCTCCGCACGCTGCGCTGCGCAACAAGGCAGGACTCGCGGCCGGAATCGACCTGCGCGGCGAGGGCGGCATGGTCGTCGCGCCGCCGTCGGTCCATCCCTCCGGCGCGCACTATCGCTGGCGGGCCGGACACGAACCCGGCGCGCTTGCCCTTGCGGTGTTGCCGCGTTGGCTGGCGCAGCTTGCCGCGGATGCGCCCGCGGGAAGAGGCCATGCTCTCGCCCACTGGCGCGCGCTCGTCAGAGAGGGCGTCGAGGAAGGCCGGCGCAACACGACGATCGCCTCCTTCGCCGGCCACCTGCTCTGGCACGGCGTCGACGCCGAGGTCGTGCTGGAGCTAATGCTGTCCTGGAACCGGCAGCGCTGTCGGCCGCCGCTCGAGGATGCCGAAGTAGCGCGGGTGGTATCCAGCATCGTCCACCTGCACGAAGACCGCGCCGGGCCCATTCCCTAATCGCCGGTTCCGCGCCGGCGCAGTTCCGCCAGGATCTCCGCCCGGTGCTCGTCCACGCGCGGCGCCGGCCGGCGCAGCTTGCCGGGGGTTGCCGAAAGCTTGACCGGGATGCCGAGCGTGCGCATGCGTCCGGCGACGGGATGCTCGATCTCCGCCACCATCTCGCGCGCCTTGGCCTGCGGGTCGGCGAAAACCTCGTCATAGGTCAGGACCGGTCCCACCGGCACGCCGGCTTCGTTGAGGAGGTCGACCCAATGCGCGGTGCCGTGCCGCGCCAGCACTTCCTCGAGCACTGCGACCAGCGCCTTGCGGTTGGCGACGCGCGCGGCGTTGTCCTTGAAGCGCGGATCCTGCGCCAGCGCGCTACGGCCGACCACGGCGCAGAATCGACGCCACAGCGCCTGCGTGTTGGGGCCGATCGTCACCCAGCCATCGGCGGTGCGGAACACCTGGTAGGGCGCGCCGCCGCGATGGGCCTGGCCAAGCCGCGCCGGCCGCTCGCCGGTGGCGAAGAGATGCGCCGCCTCGTAGAGGCCGAAAGCGATGCCGGCCTCGTAAAGCGAAGTGTCGACCTGCTGTCCGCGCCCGCTGCGCGCGCGCGCCTGCAGCGCCGCCAGGATGCCGATCGCCGCGAACATGCCGGCGCCGATGTCGCAGATGGCGAGCGGCAGCCGATAGGGCGGCCCGTCCTCGGGCCCGGTCACCGACATGATGCCGGTCATCGCCTGCATCATGAGGTCGAAGCCGGGACGTTCGCGGTAGGGCCCGGTCTGGCCGTAGCCCGAGATCGAGCAATAGACGAGGCGCGGGTTGAGCGCCGCCAGCTCGGCATAGCCGAGGCCGAGGCGCGACGCCGTGCCGGGCTTGAAATTTTCGAGCAGGACGTCGGCGCCGCGCGCGAGATCGCGGCAGATGTCGCGGTCGCGCTCCGTCTTGAGGTCGAGCGCGATGGAGCGCTTGTTGCGGTTCCACAGCATGAAGGGCGAGCTTTCGCCGTTGACGAAGGGCGGCATGCGCCGGGCGTCATCGCCTTCCTCAGGCCGCTCGACCTTGATCACGTCGGCGCCGTGATCGGCCAGCAGCATCGAGCAATAGGGTCCCGAGAGATGCGAGGTGAGATCGATGACCCGAAGCCCTTCGAGCGCAAGCTCCGCCATGGCGCCGTTTCTCCAAAGCCGTCTTTCGCCGACGAGCCTAGCCGGCTGCTGCAAGGAGCGGTAGCGCTCAGCCGCGCGCCCGAACCGGCCGCAGCGCCGCCGCCAGCGCCAGCACGAGCAGCGCGCCGGCGGCGCCGGGCAGGAAGGCGGCGGCGGTGATCGCGGTCGCGTCCCACACCGCACCGCCGAGCAATGGCACGATGAAGGTGACGATGTAGCTGATCGTCAGCACGCCGGCGGAAAGGCGGTGGACGTCTGCGGGCGGCGCCAGCAGCGGCGGCAGGGCGAGGGTGAGGATGAGGACGGAGGCGGCGGCGAAGCCGATGCACGCCGCGCCGGCGATCCTCATCGCCGGCACCGGCAGCAGCAGCGCGGCGAGGCCGCACAGGCCGAGCAGCGCGGCGGCCATGAAGGGCTGCTTGCGGCCGGTGAGGCGGGAAGCGAGGGCTAGGATGAGAAAAGACGCCGGCAGCTGACCGGCGTTGAGCGCGGTGAGGCAAGCACTGACCAGCTCCGCCTGGCCGGTGGCATGGAGATAATCGGGCAGGAAGGCATTGCTGGCGAAGTAGAGCGCCGAGGCGCCGCCCTGCAGCAGGCCGAGCTGCCAGGTGCGCGCGTCCCGCCAGTCCGGCCACCAGCGCGCCGGTGCGCGTTCCGCGCCGGGCGCGGCCTCGGGCGTGGCGAACCGGAACAGCAGCGCCGTGGCCAGCACCGGCGCCGCCCAGACGACAAAGCTCCATTGCCAGCTGCCGGCAACCAGCGGCAGCACCAGCGGCAGGCTAAGGCCCGCGGCCAGCACCTCGCCAATGAGCAGCCCGTTGGCATAGACCGCGGTGGCGAGCCCGACGCGCCCGGCAAACCAGTGGCTCACCAATGCCGGCAGCGCCGGCTGGATGATCGCCACCCCAGCGCCCATCACGAAGGTCATAGCGAACAGCATCGGCGCCGACGGGCCGAGGCCGCGCAGCGCCGAGGCAAGCGCCACCACCAGCAGGCCGGCGATGACGGCACGGCGCGCCCCGATGCGGGCGATCACCAACGACCCCGGCACGGCGACGAGGCCGAACAGCAACACTGGCAGGCCCGTGAGAACGGCGACGGCCTTCTCGTCGAGCGCGAGGTCGCGATGGATCAGCGGCAGGACCGGTGGAACGGCAAGAATGGTGAGCCGCAGGTCGATGCCGGCGAGCCACAGCAGAAGAAAGCCTCGCCCTGCCGCGCGCTTGCCCGCCGCGCCGTCAGCCTGCGCCATGCCGTTCGAGCCCGATCCCTCAGCGGCCCTGTCGGCGCATCCTGCCGCGCCGCGTCCATCGGAGGCAAGCGGCGGTTAGACGAACGGCGTCCGGGGTTTCCCCTCGGACGCCGTTCAAGCTCGCCGAGAAACGCTGGTAAGTGCCTAGTCGAGGGCGCTGGCGCGCTGTGCGTAATGGATGTGCACGGCGAGGCAGCGGTGGAAGGTGCTCGGCGTCTCGCGTCGGAAGAAGCTTCCGAGCGTACGCCGCTCCGGCTGCGCCGTGCGCGGCGCGGCGGCCGAGGCCGCATGCGGCGACCGGTGCGCTTTGAGCGCGTCGGTCATCGTCTTTGCGTGGCGCGGAATCGTGAGTTCCATGACGAAAATCTCCTTCGGGCATGCTCTTGCCATTAACACAACGTTAAGCCAGGCAAGAATCCAAGCAGTTTTGTGTAAAAAATTGCGAAGATTTTATTGAATATCCGGAACGATTCCGATCGATCATTCTAGGTGCATTGACTCGCAAGATTTTTTTGCCGCATTAATATTAACCCTGTTTGGCGAAAAACTGTATATACTTCGGGTTCCGCAATTCGGCAATTGCCTAACGGCCCGCGTGTCGCTGCCCGGCGCGGCTGGACGGCCCTGCCCCTTGGGTGTAGGGAGACGGCGGGCAGAGGCGACAGCGAGATGAGCCGATGGCATCCCCGACTGACGGATTGAAGGGCTACAGGCGGCCGCAGGGTCTGCCGTTCCGCCTCAACAAGATCGGCCATGTCGTGCTCAACGTCAGCGATCTCGACCGCTCCGTGCGGTTCTACACCGAGCTGCTCGGTTTCCAGGTGTCGGACGTCTATCCCGATGCGATGGTGCCGGGCGGCATGGTATTCATGCGCTGCAACAGCGATCATCATGGCGTGGCCCTGGTGGGCTCGCTCGCCGGCGCATCGCACAGCACCGAGCTCAACCACATGGCCTTCGAGGTCTCGAGCCTCGACGAGGTGCTGCGCGCGCGCGCGCATCTGCGCCGCTACGGCGTCGCCATCGATTTCGACGGACGCCGGCGTGCCGGCTGCCAGATCGCGGTCGAGTTCCGCGATCCCGACGGTCATCGGCTCGAGATCTATTGGGGGCTCGATCAGGTCGGCAGTGACGGCATGGTCCGGCCGGAGAGCGAATGGAAGGGGGCGCAGTCGCTGGAGCAGGCGATTGCCGATCCCGTGCGCGGCCAGGATACGAGCCTGCGCGACCCCTCGCTGCTGCGCAAATAGCCGGCGCCGGCGAGGCTCGCGGCGCTGACGGCGGAGAGCCGCCCATGGACGACCAGCGCGAGGTCATAGCCTTCCTCTCGGCCGGGGCAAGCTACGGGCTCCCCGCGGCATCGGTCGAGCAGATCGTCACCCATTGCTCGATGGTCTTTCTCGTCGGCGAGCGCGCCTACAAGCTGAAGCGGGCGGTGCGCTTCTCCTATCTCGACTATTCCACGCTCACCCTGCGCGAGCGTTTCTGCCGCGCCGAGCTCGCGCTCAACCGCCGCACGGCGCCGGAGATCTATCTCGGCCTGCGCACGATCACGCGCAAGGCCGGGGGCGGGCTTGCCTTCGACGGCGCCGGCGAGGTGGTCGACTGGGTGCTGGAGATGCGGCGCTTTCGCGAGGCGGATCTGTTCGACCGCATGGCCGAGGCGCGGCGGCTGACGCCGGCCTTGATGCGCAGCCTCGCCGACATCATCGCCGCCTTCCATGCCGGCGCCGAGCGCACGCCCGAGCGCGGCGGCCGCGCCGGGCTTGCCGCCACCATCGCCAGCAACCACGACAATCTCTGCCTGGCCTCGCCGCCGCTCGAGCGCGCCGAGATCGACCGGCTCCGGGCGGCATCGATCGAGCATCTCGCGGCGACCGGCGATTTGCTCGAGGCGCGCCGCGGCGCCGGCAAGGTGCGGCGTTGCCATGGCGATCTGCATCTGCGCAACATCTGCCTCTTCGAGCACAAGCCGACGCTGTTCGACTGCGTCGAGTTCAACGACGATTTCGCCTGCATCGACGTGCTCTACGATCTGGCTTTCCTGCTGATGGACCTGATCGCGCGCGGCCTCGCGGATTACGCCAATCTCGTGCTCAACCGTTATCTCGACCGCAGCGGCGAAAGCGGCGGCCTGGCGGCGCTGCCGCTCTTTCTCTCGACGCGCGCGGCGGTGCGCGCGCTTGTGCTGGGCGTGCTGGTGCGCACCGGCAAGCCGGAGACGGCGGCCGAAGCGGCACGGTCGGCCGCATCGTATCTCGCGCTGTCGCTGTCGCTGTTGCAGCGGCAGCCGCCGCGTCTCATCGCCATCGGCGGTCTCAGCGGCACGGGCAAGTCGACCGTGGCGCAGGCGCTGGCCGCCCAGCTGCCGCCGGCGCCGGGCGCGCGGCTCGCCCGCAGCGACGTCCTGCGCAAGCGCCTCGCCGATGTCGCGCCCGAGGCTAGGCTGCCGCGCGCGAGCTACACCGCCGCCGCCGCGCGGCGCGTCTACGCCGCCCTCTATGAAGAGGCCGCGGCCGCGCTCGCCGCGGGCATGAGCGCGGTCGTCGATGCGACCTTCCTGCGGCCCGACGAGCGCGAGGCGGTCGCGGCGCTGGCCCAGCGCGCCGGCGTGGCGTTCACCGGCCTCTGGCTGGAGGCGCCGCCGGAGACGCTGGCGGCGCGGCTTGCGGGCCGGCGCGACGATGCATCGGACGCCGATCGCGCCGTGCTCGACTGGCAGCTCGGCATCGACGCCGGCGCGATTACCTGGCGGCGGATCGACGCCGCGCGCGGCCCGGCCGAAACGATCGCCTTGGTGCTCAATGCGACAGGAACACCGGAACCGTCATCGTCGTGAGCAGCGTGCGCGTGACGCCGCCGAAGGCGAACTCGCGCAGCCGCGTGTGGCCGTAGCCGCCGGCGACGATGAGATCGGCGCCGATGTCGTCGGCGTGGTTCAAGAGCGCGTCGCCCGCGGAGATCTCGGCGGCGACGGTGTGCGCCGCGGCGGCCTTGACGCCGTGGCGCGCGAGGTGAAGGGCGATATCCGCGGCGGGCACGTCGCCGTCGCCGCCGATCCCCCGCTCGGGATTGATGGCGAGGACCGTCACCGACTGCGCTTGGCGCAGCAGCGGCAGCGCGTCGTTGACGGCGCGGGCGGATTCGCGGGTGCTCTTCCAGCCCACCAGCACCGTCTGCCCGAGGGTCGCGATCGCGCCGGTATAGGGCACCACCAGCAGCGGCCGCCCGGAGGAGAGCAGCGTGTTCGCCACGACCTGCGATGCGCTGGAGATCGCGGTGTCGTCGGGGTCGTGCTGGCCGAGAACGGCGAGATCGGCGTAGCGGGCGTGCAGGGCCACCATGTCGGCCGCGGCGCCCTCGACCAGCCGCCATTCGCCCTCGGTCCCGTCGTGGCGCAGCCGCTCGCGGAAGTCCTGCTCGACGCGGCGCGCCTCGACCGTGGCGCGCTCGCGAATCTTGTCCACCATCTCCTGGACGAGCCGTGCGTCGACGAAGCCCCCGGGATCGCCGTAGAACAATGCCGAGGGGAGCTGCTCGATGACGAAGACGGCGGTGAGATGCGCTCCGTGCCGCAGCGCAAGATCGGCGGCGGCGGCGAGGCGGACGCCGCTGCGCGCCGAGGCGTCGAGATGTACGAGGATATCCTTGATGGCCATGATGGCATCCCCTTTCGGCGGCCGTCTATCCGGCGCTGCCTTCGACGACGGCGCGGATGGCGGCCATGAGCGCGTCATCCACCAGCGGCTTCTCGAGATAGACGCTCACCCCGAGCGCGGCGGCGCGGCTGCGCAGCGCATTATCGCCGCGGCCGGTCACGAGAACCACCGGCAAGCCTAGCGCAGCGCCCTCGGGCGAAGCGAGAAAATCGAGTCCGGTTGTGCCCGGAAGGTGCTGATCAAGAATGA
>JASHRZ010000531.1 GCA_030037055.1 Alphaproteobacteria bacterium | reverse complement strand
TGGACGCGACTGTCATGCCGCTCCTTCGCCGCCAACGCTGTTCGCCTCCAGCTTCATGCACTCGCCTACAATCTCGGCAACTTCATGCGGACGCTGGCGATGCCCACGGCCGCGGAGCCGTGGTCGCTGACCAGCTTGCGCGAGAAACTCATCAAGATCGGCGCCAAGGTGGTGAGCCACGGTCGCTACGTTACGTTGAGAATATCGACGTCAGATCGAGTGTCATCCGGGGAATTCCAGCGAGGGTGTAAAGTTATCGCCGGCATTTACCGCTTCGGCCGCCATCCGTTCGATGGTATCCTCGCCGCTTGACGGCATTTTGGCCGGCGCGGCGGCGCGAAGCTGCCCGCCAAGGGGGCGCGGAATGGCCGCTGCGGGGACCGCTCGCCGCTTTTCGCTGGTATTGATCAAGCCGTCGCATTACGACGACGACGGCTACGTCATCCAGTGGCTGCGCTCGCCCATCCCGTCGACGACGCTCGCCAATCTCTACGGCCTCGCCCGCGACTGCGCCGAGCGCCGCGTGCTGGGCGCCGATGTGGAGATCGTCGTCACCGTGCTGGACGAGACGAACACGCGCATCCGGCCGGAGCGCATCGCCCGCAGAATCGGCAAGGAGGGCGGGCTCGTCGGGCTGGTGGGCGTGCAGTCGAACGAGTTTCCGCGCGCCATGGACATCGCGCGCCGGCTGCGCGCGCGGGGCATCGCGGTCTGCATCGGCGGCTTCCACGTCTCGGGCTCGATCGCGATGCTGCCCAAGCTTCCGCCGGAGCTCGAGGAGGCGATGGCGCTTGGCATCTCGCTCTTTGCCGGCGAGGCGGAGGGGCGGCTCGACGAAGTGCTGCGCGACGCCTGGCAGGGGACGCTCCGGGCGCTCTACAACTACATGGCCGACCTGCCGAGCCTCGCCGGCGCGCCGCCGCCGGTGCTGCCGGCGAGCCGCATCAAGCGGATCGCGGGGCGGACGGCGAG
The DNA here is from genome assembly GCA_030037055.1 of Alphaproteobacteria bacterium. Classification (GTDB taxonomy): domain Bacteria; phylum Pseudomonadota; class Alphaproteobacteria; order ATCC43930; family CGMCC-115725; genus DAHUYF01. Next base: position 2,775 of record JASHRZ010000531.1, on the reverse strand, counting down.
TTTCGATGCCGGCCGCGGCTGCCCCTTCCAATGCTCCTTCTGCACCATCATCAACGTGCAGGGCCGCCAGTCGCGCCACCGCTCGGCCGACGACGTCGAGGAGATCGTCCGGCGCAACCTGGCGCAGGGCATCACGCATTTCTTCATCACCGACGACAATTTCGCGCGCAACAAGGATTGGGAGCGCATTTTCGACCGGCTGGCCGAGCTGCGCGAGCGCGAGCGGCTCAAGATGAAGTTCATCATCCAGGTGGACACGCTCTGTCACCGCATCCCGAACTTCATCGCCAAGGCCAAGCGCGCCGGCGTGTCGCGCGTCTTCATCGGCCTCGAGAACATCAACCCGGACAGCCTGCTCGGCGCAAAGAAGCGGCAGAACAAGATCACCGAGTACCGCAAGATGCTGCTGCAATGGCGCAGCCTCGGCATCACGACCTATGGCGGCTACATCCTGGGATTTCCCGGCGACACGCCCGAGACCATCTTGCGCGATATCGCGATCATCCAGCGCGAGTTGCCGATCGACATGCTGGAATTCTTCTGCCTGACGCCGCTGCCGGGCTCGGAGGATCATCAGAAGCTCCATCTCGCCGGCGCCTATCTCGATCCCGACCTCAACAAATACGACCTCGAGCACGTCACCGCCACGCACCCGCTGATGTCCACGACGGAATGGGAGGGCATCTACCAGCGCGCCTGGCGGGCGTATTACTCGCCCGAGCATCTGGAGACGATGATGCGCCGCGCCGCCGCGACCCGGCGCGGGCTCGGCAACATCTCCTTCCTGATCCTGTGGTTCTACAGCTCGATCACCATCGAGCACGTTCATCCCCTGCAAGGCGGCTATTTCCGGCGCAAATACCGCCGGGACCGCCGCCCCGGCCTGGCGCGCGAGAACCCGCTGGTGTTCTATCCGCGCTACGCGGCCGAGCTGGTGACGAAGCACATCCGCCTGGCGCGCCTGCTGTGGCGGCTGCGCGGCCTCATGCGCCGGGTGATGGGCGATCCGCGCTCGCGCGACTACCGGGACGAGGCGCTCATGCCGGTCGCCGAGGACGAGCTCGACCGGCTCGACCTATTCACCGTCAGCACCGGCGCGAAATCGGCGGTGGCGAAGGCGCGCAAGCAGGCGCGGGCGCGCGTCGCGGGGGTGGTATACGACGAGCAGCGGCCCGGCGGCGGCGGATATCCGGTGCCTACCTAGTCGCCCGTGACGAACGCTGGTCGAGCGCGATTTAAGCTTGCCGTTATGGCCGACGATACCGAGCCGCTCGCCATGCTCGATATCGGCGGTGACATGATCCAACGGCGTGGATGGTGATGCGGCGCTTGTTACGGACGTCCCGCTACATAAGACCGCCGACGCGGCGAGGTCGCGCGCCTGATCGGCGAGCAGAGCCCCATCCAAGGGGGACCGAAAGGCACAGCGCCCCGGTGAAAGGGAAATTAGGGCGGCAGCGGGTTGAGCACGATCCGTGAGCGCCGCATCGCGGCGATCGCCTCGGCGACCGCGATCGCCGGCAGGAACCGGGCGCGCTGTCCCGGCACCTTGTGCCGCTCCCAGCCCTCGCCGCAGATGGTGAGCGGCAGATGCGCCAGCTCGAGCTTCACGCGGCTGCGCAGATAGGTGTCGACGGTGACCATGTGGACGCCCGCCACCGGAACTTCCAATCCGCTCATGCTCGCCTCGCTGCTGGGATTCGGGAACAGCTGGCGAAGGCGATCTCACGCCGCGGCGGCGTTTGAGCCTGCCTCCTCGGGCTCGGAGGACACCACGACCTCGGAAAATTCCGCCACGGCAGCCGGCACGTCGCGCCGCCAGCGATAAATCTGCCCAGGGACGACATCCATGCGCCGGGCGACTTCGCAGACCGACGCCCCCGGCGCAAAAGCTCCGCCACAATCGACCGCTTCTGCTCCGCGCTCCACCGCCGGCGCCGCTCCGGGCCAGACAGCACCTCAACTCGGCTCATCGCACCGTCCCTTGCACTGGTGCTTATCAGCCCTATGCGCGCAAGGCGGCCCTTAGCGGCCTTAGCGGACGGTTTACCGCCAAAAAACCGAGGACGGGCTGAAATTCCCTGATATCCCTGGATTTTTCCCCTGTTCTGGATCGTACGTTTTCCCTGTTCATAGGCCGCTCTGCGCTGACGCCTGCCATGAGACCAATGCGCGCGAAATGGGCCTAATCCGCGCGTCAATGCCGAAAGGACGGGCCAGCCGCCGAGCCTATTCCCTGTATTTTTCCCTGTTACGCCGCAGCGATCGCCGCGGCAGCCTGCCTGACCGTGCCCGGTTCGTGGTCCGCCCCGGCTCAAAGCGGGAGGAAGCTGAGGATCAGCCGGTTCACCTCGCTGCTCCTTTCCATGTGCGCAAGGTGGCCCGCGCCGTCGACGAGGTGCACGGGGATGACCTTAGGCAGGCCCTCAGCGTGCGACGCCGGAATGATGCGATCCTCTCGGCCCCAGATTACCTGGCGCGGCATTGCTGCTCCGATGAGCGCTTCGCGCAGATTGCCGGCCTGGCGGCCGCCTGGAAACAGCGCTGCGGCGATCGACGTAAGCGCCTCGGTCACGCCGTCGAGGCGCTTGTATTTCAGCACCTCGTCCGCCATCGACCGGCTGATCACCGAGGGATCGGCAACGAGTTGTTCTAGCGCGTCCTTCACATCCTTCCGGCGCTGGGCGCGGGCGAGTCCGTCGATGAAGCCCATGTTGATCTCCGCGCCAAGGCCGGCCGGGGCGATCAAGGTGAGCGAGGCGACGCGTTCCGGAT
>JASHRZ010000530.1 GCA_030037055.1 Alphaproteobacteria bacterium | reverse complement strand
ACTTTGTCGACCTTTCGGAGTTTTGAGTAAGCGTAGGCGGCCGCTGCGGTTGATGCATAGATGCGAGGCGATCAATGAAATTCGGCATCTTCTACGAGTTGCAACTGCCGCGCCCTTGGAATTCCGACGGAGAGCGCAAGCTCTATCATGATGCCTTGACGCAACTCGAGATCGCCGATCGGTGCGGCTATGACTATGCTTGGGTGGTCGAGCACCATTTCCTCGAAGAATACTCACATTGCCCGGCGCCGGAGGTGTTTCTCGGCGCCGCCAGCCAGCGGACCAAGAACATCCGCCTTGGTCACGGCATCATTCAGCTGACTACCAGCCACCCAGCCCGCATTGCCGAGCGCGTTGCTGTGCTAGACCTCCTGAGTGATGGCCGCGTTGAATTTGGCATGGGGGAGAGTGCGAGCATCACCGAGCTCGAGCCATTCGGCCGCACCATGGAGGACAAACGCGCGGTGTTCGAGGACGCGTTGCGGGCGCTGCTGCCGATGTTTCGCGACGGCGGCTGTCAATATGACGGACCGCATTTCAAAATACCGCTCCGTAACGTGGTGCCCAAGCCAGTCCAGAAACCGCATCCGCCCCTGTGGATGGCATGCTCACAGCTCGATACCATCGATCGGGCGGGCCGCCTCGGCCTCGGTGCGCTCGGCTTTCAGTTCGTGAGCGCGGACGCAGCGCATGCCTGGGTTCATGCCTATTACAACGGGCTGACCAAGCGGATCAACAAGCTCGCTGACTATCCGACCAATCCGAACATTGCGCTTGTGAGCTTCTTCATGTGCGCGAAGACCGACGAGGAGGCACGGCGGCGCGCGGAAGGCGCCACGTTCTTCCAATTCGCCTTGCGCTATTACGGCCAATCCACTGCGCGCGAGCGACCGGCGCCGGGCACCGTCAACATGTGGGACGAGTACGAGGCATGGAAGCGCGCCACACCGGACGTCGCCGCAAGCGCATTGGCGGGTGGCCTGATCGGCTCGCCGGAAACACTGCGGCGAAAGCTGCGCCGGTTCGAGACCTCGCACATCGACCAGGTCATTTTACTGAACCAGGCAGGCAAAAACACTCATGAGCATATCTGCGATGGTCTCGAGCTGTTCGCCAAGGAGGTGATGCCGGAATTTCATAGTCGAGACGGCGAGCATCAGGTGTGGAAGACCAAGGTGCTCAACCGGGAAATCGAATTGGAGGAGATCGATACGCGGCCGTTCAAAGATCGCTACGGTGCCAAATTTGCCCCGACCGTTGCTGTGACGCCAAAGGGCGTAACCAGATAGCCCGTATCGTATAGATGTGCTGAGGCTTCTGACAGCATTGCTGACGATCACCTCACTATAGGATCACACGAGCCATCGTCCCATCCGGCGTCCAGGTGCTGGTTGCTGCCGACGACGATGGCCGTGAGGGCCAACCGAATGGTGTGAGGGTTCGGGAGCCGGAAACGCTCGGTGCTGATCGGGGGGGCAGGATTGGAATCTGCGGCCCCTCGTCCCGAACGGGGTGCTATCGCGTCGCTCCCGCCATGCGGGTCAACGGCACTGAAATCATGGTGCAAATCACATGCGGGAACCGGGACCCGAACGGGCTGGGGATCGGACCGCCCCGCAACTGCGAGATTTGCTTACGGATGGTCCGCGTAGAACCGGCTCGCCGCGTCGATTTCCTCTGCGGTCATCGCACGCGCGACGTTGCGCATCTGCTCCCCAATGTCGTTGCGCCTTGTGCCTGACGAGAAAGCCTTGAGCTGGGCGTGCAGATAATCGTTCGGCTGTCCGCCGAGCCACGCAGCGCCAGCCTTGAGTTCGAGGGCGCCGTGACACGAGCCGCAGGGCGCTATGCCTCGCAGGGGCGCACCATTGGCAACGATTTGCGGGGGCGCGCTGGCCGCAGGTTGAGCCTCCGACTCGCGCGGTAAATAAGCGTAGTAAGCCGCAAGATCCCGCATATCCGCGTCGCTCAGGTCGCTGACAAGCGGGCCCATCACCGCGCTGGTACGGGCCCCCGACTTGAAGTCCATCAACTCTTTGTAGATGGCGATAGGAAATTGCCCGGCAAGATTGGGCGTGTCGGCTTGGCTCAAGCCGCGGGCACCGTGGCACATCGTACAACGCAGAGCCAACGTAGCACCGCGCCCAATCGACTGCGCGCTCGGATTGTGCAGCATCTGCGGTGTCACTTCGATGCGCGTGGTCGGATAGTCGGCCTGAACCACCTGCGCCGCGCGTGGCGAGACCTGAACGAGCCCTGCGGCGCTGCAGATCGCATCCCATACGCCACGAAACTCCTCGCCCGGCTGTCGCAGCGGCAACCACGCGAAGCCAGCGATGATGGCGACAACTGCGACTGCTGCCGTAATCCCGATACTGACGGGAACCCAGCCGTCCCCTCCGGGAGTAATCTGCTCCTGCATCATCGCCCGGCTCCGATCATGACAGCCGGAACCGAGGTTTCCGGTGTCGCCAAAGTGTGCGCTATCGGGAAGCCGTAGTTCACGATGGTGAGCGCGACCATTAGGCCAAGCCAAAGTCCGAAGCCATTTAGCGCGGCAGGCAGCGTGCGCGGCTCGCGGAGCGCCACGCTGAATCGATAGAAGCCCGGCTCGACTCGGGCGGCCATCTGGCCGCGCACGAGCACCGTGAGGAACAGTGCGCCCGACAGCACCAGGATCGCGC
>JASHRZ010000529.1 GCA_030037055.1 Alphaproteobacteria bacterium | reverse complement strand
GGCGCGCATCTCATGGCGCGCGCGCTCGGCGCGCGCGTCGCGCCCGGCGCGTCCCACCGGATCGGCTGGGCGCCGCTGACGCTCACGCCGGCGGGCGCGGCGAGCCCGCTGCGCCATCTCGTCGGGCCGGTCCTGCACTGGCATTTCGACACCTTCGAGCTGCCGAGCGGCGCCGAGCGCCTGGCATCGAGCGAGGGCTGCGCCGATGAAGCCTTCGCCCATGGCCACAACGCGCTCGCGCTGCAATTCCACATCGAGGTCGTCACCCGGAAATTCGAGCGCTGGCTGATCAGCTTGGCACCGGAAATTGCCGCCGCGCCGGGCCTTTCGATCACCCGCCTGCGCGCGGATACCGCCCGCTTCGCCCGAACCGCCGCTGCGCAGGGGCAGCGATGCCTCGCCGAATGGCTGGACCAGCTGCGCTGAGGGTTGCCCCCTGGGCACGCGGCCGCGATCCTAGAAGGGGTAGTAGCGGACCGAGGTCATGATGATGCTCTCGTTGGTGGTGGGCGCGCCGCCGACGCCGCTGAAGGCGTCACGCTCGATGTAGGAGCCCTGGAGACCGACAACGAAGCGGCCGAAATTGCCCTTGTAGACATCCTGCCAGGTGCCAGCGACGAGTTGCCTGATGTCTCTCGTCTCGGCCTGGCAGGTTCCGCCGACGAAAGCGCAGCCGGTATTGTTCAGCGCGCCCGAGCCGTAGCCGGCGAAGCCGCCATTGAAGGCTGCCGCGCTCGGATTGCCGGCGCGGTCGGCATGCTCCCAGCCGCCATAGAGATAGAGATCGTTGCCCCACCAGGGATGCGTGATGATGCCGACCAGGCCCTGCGCCTCGGGGATCGCGACCAGCGAGTTGGTCCGGGTGAAGGCGACGTCGGGGAGCTGGGCCGAGCCGTAGCGGCCGATGCCGGCGCCGGCGAGGCCGCTGATTTGCAGGTCGACAAGGTGCGGTACGATCGGCATGGTCGCCGCGCCTCCGGCGCCATAGCCCCACACCTTGTTGGTCATGGAGCCTACATTGTCGGTGAAGATGCGCGCGAGGCCCTTCAGCTCGTAATGGCCCCAGCCGGGATCGACGGCGATCTTGCCGATGATGTCGGGAATGAGATCGTTGGTGTATTGCGTCGAGTTGTTCTCGAGGCCGGCGGCATCGCCGTTGTTGTTGGCATTCGGCACGTTGACGCCGTTGGTGTTGACGCTTGGCGGCAGCACGCCCTGCGGGCTTTCCAGCGACAGTCCGGCCCATAGATGCCCCCAATTCTCGACGAAGCGGATCTGCGGGTTGCGCGTCCAGTTGAAGCCCGCAACGTACTGCGCGTCGATGGTCAGCGGGATCTGCTCCTGGCGCGGAATGATGCCGTTGGTGTCGGTGGTCAGCAGGCTCCATTCCTGGCCGGCCAGCAAGTGGAAGCCCCAGGCGTCCTCGTCGAGCGTCGTATAGGCGTGCCGGACGCGCAGCGAGTAGCTGTTGCTCTCGCGCGAGTTCGAGGTCGCCGCGGCCGAGAGAAAGTCGGTCTCGACATAGGCGCCGAGATGGGTGTCGTCGTTGACGTCGCCGGTGACGAGGCCGGAGATGCGGCTCTGGCGTGCGGATTCGCGGAACTCCTGCTCGTGCGCCAGCACCGAGTTGTTGAACGGGATGCCGGTGTTGTAGTCCGAGCCGACATCGGCCTCCTCGTTGCGCGTGCGGAAGATCGACGCCGCTTCGATGAAACCCCCGAACTGCATCCGGACGCCGCCGAGCTGGAAGGCGCCGGGCGGCATCGGCTTCGCCGGCGTCCCCGCCGCGGGCTCGATCTGGGCCTGAGCCTTGGCTTGCGCCGCCGCCTGCGCCGCGTCCTGCTGCGCCTGGCGCGCCTGGGCCTGGCTGTCGTTCACCTGGCTCTGCAGGTTCTGCAACTGCTGCTGCAACTGCTGGATCTGCTGCTGCAAGGTCTGCATCTGGCTGGTGATGGCGCTGGTCTGCGCCAGAGCGGGCAAAGGCGTCAGCAACGCGGCGCCGAGCAGGGCGCCAAGCGCGGCGCCCGTATAAAGCGATTGCCTATGCGACATGGATTGTCCCTTTGGTCATCGATCGCGGGCAAGCCCGCCCCCCGGGCGCAAAGTCGTCATCGCCTTGCGCCCGCGCGATGGTAAAAGGGCAAGATGACAGAAAGACTACAGAAAGGTTTTCGTTTTATAGTTTTCGGCAAGCTAAATATAGATTTATCGATGTGATCATGAATTACTTTTCATGTTCTATCGGTAGATTGAAGTTCAGGCGACGGATTCATTACAACGTCAAGAAAGGAGCGATAGTGGCTGCCGGTCTCGCCTTTGGGCGGAGGGGCTCTATGGCCGATATCGGACTCGCGCCGCCTTTCATGTTCATGAGCAGGTCATCGAGTTCACGCGGCGTGACATGAAATAAAATTGATGATCGGCATAGTAAATTAGCGTTCCGGTTTAGAGGCGAATCGCCGGGTTCATGCTATCATTGAATAAATGAGCAGACATGATTGAATCAGGTCCGGTGTGAATACCGTCGTTCAGCGTCGATCGTGCCGTCTCGCCGGGATCGCCTGTGGCGCCGGGCGAGACGCTTGCGCGAGCGGCGGTCCGGTCAAGCGGCGAGGCAGCGAATCGATCTCCGACAGGCTGAGCGGCTCGCTTCTTCCGATCCTGGCGCTGCTCGCGCTCCTTGCCGCGGGCGCTCAGGCGCGTGCGGCGGACGACAATAATTTCGGCCAGGGCCAGTATACCGCCTTCGGCGCGCAGGCGGACCCGCAGTCGCGCAGGGCGGCGGCCATGCGCATCTATGTTCCGCTGCATGCGGCGCAGCCCCATGAGGTCGGAGTGGAATTCGCGCCGATCCAGGCCACGGCCTTTGGCGGCGCCCGCTCCGGCCAAGCCCCCGCCGGCACGCCGAGCGGCACCGCCGCCGGCAAGCCGCCGGCGGGGCGCGACCTCGGCTTCCTGGTCAGCAAAAACAACGGCATCATCGTCCAGTCGGTCGAAGCGCCGAGCGGCCAATAACGCCGCGCATGAAGCAGCGCGTGCGAGGCTGCGCGACGGGCGGCGAGAGGTCCGTCCGCGCCGTTGCCGCTCCAAGCCGGCGGCGGCGCCGCGACCCGATGGCGCGCCTCGGCGATCGGCGTGAGGCCGCCACGGATCGGGAAGCGTCCGAAGACGACGCCGGGGGCGAGGAAGCGCCGGCTCTTGCCGGTCTTGGGATCCGGCGGCCGCTTTACTGGTGGCGCCGGGGCGCCGCACCGCGGCGCCTGGCCCGAGATCCTCGCCGATCTCGACTCGCTTGCCGAGACCCTGATCGAGCAGGAGGGAAAGCGCTTCCTCGTCCGCTCCGCCCCGCGTCCCGCCGCAAGCCTCGCGCTGCGCGCCGCCGGCGTCGCCCTGCCACCCACCGTGCGCCCGCTCGCTGACAACTGATCCGGCCCCGCCCAAATGTAGTGCCAAGGCGCTGCGCCGGCGCCGATTATCTTTTCCTATGAGCTACTTGGCGGAGCGCACTGTCGAAGATGGGTTTGAGACATAAGACGGGTTAGTCAACTCGAACTTCAAATCTGACAATGAGAAGTCCCGATTAATCGGGGCTTCTCATTTTCAAAATACTTCAAAATACAAAGCCGAGTTCCGTCACACCGATAACTGTGTCCTTGCCTGTACCGCTAGCGCCGTATCCAGCAGCAGGCGTACCCACATTCAGCAGGTGCACATAGCCCATATCCAGACGAAGAAATATTTTATCGTACTTCCAGGCCGGAGCGATGGCGACGCCGGCGAGTTTTTGGTTGGGCGCGGCGAACCACACGTCTTGCGCCGCCGTGCCCTGGCTCGTCCCGTACTCTGCCCAACCCGAAATCGAAAAATGCGTGTCCGGAATTTTATATATGGCGAACAGCGCTGCGACAAACTCGCTGGTTCCCTTTGGAATGTCGTCCGAAATACCACCGGAAGTCACATTCGCGAAATTAGTCAGCTTCGGCGTATATTGAAACTGCAGTTCGGGTATGACCGTCAGGCTGCCATTTCTCCAAGTGTACCAAGCGCCGATCATGTTGGAATTGACAACCGCCAATTGTTGCTGGCCGCCAACGCCGTTTGCGCCGCCGGCAGGCGCTCCACCCTCGCCATAAGCAAATGCATTCGGTCCGGTAACTCCGACGGGTACGCCGGCGTAAACAGTGAACTGATTACCGGCGTCGAATTTGTAGGTCCCCGAAAATTGCAGATAGTCATAAACATTGGTGTCATAACCATCACCAAAAATAACCGTTCCGCTGAACGGTCCATGGTCGTAATCGAGTTGTATGCCCTTGCTATTGCTGTTTTGGGGTGGGTTAACGGCGGTCCGCAATGCGACAGGATTGTTCCACGGAAAGACCGACTCATATCCTTCAATCGACATGACTTGCCCAACCGAGACCATAACGTCAGGGACAGGTTGGAGTGTCACAAACGCCGTCCGGATCGGACCGGTCTGGAACCTATTGGCATTGACGTCTTTTGGCTGATTTAGCCCGAGATTAATTGGTTGGTATTCGGCGGCCTGGAGGGTGAACCCCAGAATGTCGGTCGGACTAGTTTTCTTTTTAAGTTCGACCTCAAAAGCGCCCACTTCGGCACCAGTCTCGTGGCGTCCGACCGCACTGTCGTC
>JASHRZ010000528.1 GCA_030037055.1 Alphaproteobacteria bacterium | reverse complement strand
GCGCCACATCAAGCGGCTCGGGCTCGAGACCGTCGACGACCGGACATACCCGCCTAGCACCGTCGATTTCGCGCCGATCGTCCGCGCCATCGCCGCCGCCAACCTGGAGGTGAGCATGGTCGCCTCCTATCCCGCCGACACCTCGAACTTCCTGCGCGCGGCGAGCGAGCGCGGGCTCAAGGCTCGGATCTTCGGCGCGCCGATGGTCGGATTGCAATCCGGCGCCATCAAGCGACAGCCCGGCGACCAGCTCAACGGCATCGTCTGCTACGAGCTGTTCGTGCACGAGCCGACCATGGGCTTTGCCGGCGCCGACGATTTCATCAGGACCTACCAGGCGCGCGCCCAAGCCGCCGGCCTCGATCCGCTGGGCTATTACGTGCCCCCTTCACCCATGCCAGCTTGCAGATCCTGCAGCAGGCGGTGACGACGGTCGCAGCCTCGCTCAGGACAAGCTCGCCGATGAGCTGCACCGGGCGACCTTCCCCATCATCGTCGGCGACATCAAGTTTGCGCCCAATGGCGAATGGGCGATGCCGCGCAGGCTCACCATCCAGTACCAGGACATTCGCGGCGGAGGCGGGCGACGGCTAGAGAGTTTCGACGCGCTGACTTGGGACAGAACGCTGCCGCCCGCCGCATCGCGCGGCGCGCCGGCTTCGAGCTGCATCCCTGGATCAATCCGGGATCTAGCGGCTGCCGCCGGGCCCAAAGCGCTCAGCCCTGCGCCACCACGCGGTTGCGCAGAGTGCCGAGGCCCTGCACCTCGAGCTCGACGACATCGCCGGGCTTGAGGAAGCGGCCGAGTTCCAACCCGCAGCCGCCGCCGACCGTGCCGGAGCCGAAGAACTCGCCGGCATGCAGGGTCTCGTCCATCGAGACGTGGGCGATCATGTCCTCGAACTTGTGGTGCATGCTGCCGCTGTTGCCGCGCGACCACTCCTCGCCGTTGACCCGCGCCGTCATGGTGAGGTTGTAGGGGTCGGCGATCTCGTCGGCGGTCACCAGCCACGGCCCCAACACGTTGCCGGTGTCGAAATCCTTGCCCTTGGCCGGGCCGAGCTGTCCCGCCATTTCGCGCATCTGCGCATCACGCGCGCTCACGTCGTTGAAGATGCAGAAGCCGAAGATATGGCTGCGCGCCGCCTCGCGCGCGATGTTCTTGCCGCCGCGGCCGAGGATGATGCCGAATTCCAGCTCGTAGTCGAGCAGCTTGCAATAGCGCGGCCAGAGGATGTCCTGCCCGGCGCCGATGACGCTGAAGCGGTTGCATTTGTAATAGATCGGCTGCTCGTACCAGACTTTGGGGATCTCGACCGCCGCCGGGTCGAGCCGCGCGCCGCCGCGCAAGGTCGGGCCCATCGCGCGGGCATTGCGGATGTGTTGCTCGAAGACCAGGAAATCGCGCATCTGCCGCGGCTCCGGCACCGGCGCCAGCAAGCGGACATCAGCGAGCGGCAACATGCGCGGCGGCTTCTGCAACAGCCGTCGCGCCTCCTCGAGCGCGCCGGCGCCGGCGTCGATCAAGGCCAGCATGTCGCGGAACTGCGGCGCGGGATCGCTGGCGGTGAAATCCACCACCTCGCGCTCGCCTGGCAGCAGCGCGCCAATGTGCCGCGCCCCGGCGGTCTCGAAGGTGACGAGCTTCATGAGCTTCTCCTCAATGCGCCTTGTGCTCGGCGTGATAGCGACCCATCGCTGCGAAGAGGGCCATGGCGTCGGGCGGGCTCTCGTCGCGGCGGAACTCGCGGTAGAGCGCGTGGACGTTGACCAGGATGCGCTCGGGATCGGTCCAGCCGGAAAACGGCGCCAGGGAGATGTCGCGCGCGGCCGCCTCATAGCCGAGCCCGGCGTCGAAGCGCTTCCTCGCCTCCGCGCGGAGATAATCGAAATAGCCTTTCAGCGCCCGCACCCCCGATTTGTCGGTGATGGGACCGTGCCCCGGCACCACCGTCTCGACGTCCCAGCCGAGGATGAGGTCGCAGGCCCTGAGCCAATTGGCCACCGGCCCCGCCCAGATCACGGGATGGCCGTTGACGAAAAGGATGTCGCCGGTGAAGACGGCGCGATCCTGCGGCACGTAGACGACGACGTCGCCGGCGGTGTGCGCCGGCCCGACCTCGACGAGCTGCACCTCCTTGCCGCCGACGTGCAGCGCGAGCGCGCGGTCGAAGGTGCGGGTCGGGAGCGTCAGCGTGATGCCCTCGAAATCGAAGCGCGTGCCCATGACCTCGTGAAAGAAGGCCGCGCCCGGGCCGAGCGCGCGCCAGTTCCGCATCATCGCCGCAAGCTCTTGTGGCGTGCGCTGCTTCATCTCCTCGGCACAGGCGCGCGATGCGATGATCTCGGCGCCGGACACCAACTGGTTGCCGAAGGTGTGATCGCCATTGGAGTGGGTGTTGACCAGCGTGCCGATGCGCCGCGCCGCCGGCACCGCCGCGCGCAGCGCGTCCAGCATTTCGCGCGTGCATTTGAGGTCGAAGAGCGTGTCAACCAGCAGAGTCTCGCCGCCATCGGTGACGAGACCGGCATTGCTCCAGCCCCAAGTGCCGTCCGGCTGGAGATAGGCATAGCAGCCCGTGCCGAGATCGTGGACGCCTTTGGTATAAGGCCATGCCGGCATGGCTTCCTCCCCGTCTTTGATTGGCGCCTAGGCTGCGATCCCGCGGCGGAGAAAGCAAGCGCGGCGTGGCACGTCGCGCGGCCACGTGCTAGCGTTGCTGCGCGGAGGTGAGCGAGCCATGCGGGCGGGAGCGGACGACATCCTGCTCGTCGTCGACGTGCAGAACGATTTCTGCCCCGGCGGCGCGCTGGCCGTGCCGCGCGGCGACGAGGTGGTGCCGGTGGTGAACCGGCTCGCGCCGCTTTTCCCTCATGTGGCGATGACGCAGGACTGGCATCCGCCCGGCCATCTTTCCTTCGCCAGCGCGCATCCTGGGCGCAAGCCCTTCGAGACCATCGATCTGGCCTATGGCGCCCAGACGCTCTGGCCGGATCACTGCGTCCAGGGCAGCGACGGCGCCGCCTTCCACCGCGGCCTCAACCTGCCGCAGGCCGAGCTGGTGCTGCGCAAGGGCTTCCGCCGCGAGATCGATTCCTATTCCGCCTTCTACGAGAACGACCGGCGCACGCCGACGGGGCTCGCGGGCTATCTGCGCGAGCGCGGCTTCAAGCGGGTGTTCCTGGTCGGGCTCGCCACCGATTTCTGCGTTCATTATTCCGCCGTCGACGCCCGGCGCGAAGGCTTCGCCGCCGTGCTGGTGGAGGACGGCTGCCGCGCCATCGACCTTGCCGGCTCGCTCGCCGATGCCATGGCGAAGATGGCCGCGGCGGGCGTGGAGCGGATGACGAGCGACGCGCTCGCCGGCTGATTGACTCGCCGCGCGGCCGGGTCGTAGCCTCGCGACGCTAAGCTCAGGGGAGGCGTGCATGGCGGGTCGTTACATCACGGTCAAGGCCAAGGATAGCGGCAGCTTCAAGGCCTATCTCGCCGCCCCCGAGAAGGGCAGCGGGCCCGGCATCGTGCTGCTGCAGGAGATTTTCGGAATCAACGCCTACATCCGTTCTGTCGCCGACTATTACGCCGAGGAGGGCTATGTCGTTCTGGCGCCGGATTTGTTCTGGCGCATCGAGCCCGGCATCGAGCTCGGCTTCACCGACGAGGACCGCAAGAAGGCCTTCGCCTATCGCGAGAAGTTCGATGTCGAGAAATCCGTCGAGGATATCGGCGCGACGGTGGCGGCGCTGCGCCAACTGCCGGAATGGAAGGGCAAGATCGGCGCCGTCGGCTTCTGCCTCGGGGGTTTGCTCGCCTATCTGAGCGCGGCTCGGCTCGGCCTCGACTGCGCGGTCTCCTATTACGGCGTCGGCATCGAGAAGGCGCTCGGCGAAGCGTCGAAGATCCGGTGCCCGATGGCGCTGCACATTGCCGAGAAGGACAAATGGACACCGCCCGGGGTGGTAAGCGCGATCAAGGGCGCCTTCGAAGGTCGGCCCGAGATCGAGATCTATGTCTATCCCGGCGTCGACCACGCCTTTGCCCGCAAGGGCGGCAGCAATTTCGACAAGCCGGCGTCGATGATGGCGCATTCGCGCTCGATCGCGCTCTTCCACAAGGTGCTGGGCCCGATCTTCAATCTCAGCGCTCTCTGGGATATGCATTGCTATTACGAGTTCGGCACGCGCGACGTCGACGCCACCATGGCGACCATGGTGCCGCAGCCCTATGTCAACCACGTGCCGACCATGACCGGCGGCGTCGGCTACAAGGAGCTGCACCGTTTCTACAAGCACCATTTCGTCGACTCGAACCCGGCCGATACGCGGCTCATCCCGATTTCGCGCACCATCGGCGCCGACCGCGTCGTCGACGAGATGATCTTCTGCTTCACCCACGACCGCGAGATCGACTGGATGCTGCCCGGCGTCAAGCCGACCGGAAAATATGTCGAGGTGCCGCTGGTCGCGATCATCAATTTCCGCGGCGACAAGCTCTATCACGAGCACATCTATTGGGATCAGGCCTCGGTGCTGGTGCAGGTGGGGCTGCTCGATCCCAAGCTCGTCCCCGCCGCCGGCAGCGAGACAGCGAAGAAAGTGCTCGACGAGACCTTGCCCTCCAACACGCTCATGAAGCGCTGGGCGGAGAGCGCGGCCGCGGGGTAGCGGAGGCGGGGCGGCGCCGGCTCTCTCGAGCGTCTCCCGGCCCTTCACCCGCGCTCACGGCCGCGCCGGATCGGCGCAGCCGGCGAGCGGTTCGGAAAGGAGCTGTTCCGGCGGCAGCGGCGGATGGTCGACCTGCAGCTCCTCGCCGCTGGCATAATCGCCGTGATGGATATGGTCGTCGAGGACGAAGAAGCCGCCCTCGGGATCGCCGGCGACGACGATCGTCTGATCGCTCATGGCGCCGCTTGCCGTCTCTGCCAACGCGGCGAAGAGATTCGTCTGGGCGAGGCTGTCGATATGGCGCAGGCGATAGCGGTGACCGACCAGAATGACCTCCGATTTATCGCGGCCAAGCGCGCTCGACACGCCCGGACGCAGGCGGTCGATATGGATGTGCAGCTGCCCGTCGCTGCGTCCCGCGATCGAGTTGATGGCAAGCGAGAGCTCGCCGTCGGGAACGGACGCGCCGGCGGCCCTGGCAACGCAGCGGCGTGCCGACCAGGCCAACGCGAAATAGTTCGGCGCGTCCTTCGCCTCGATCCGAGGGTCCTCGATGCCGCAGCGCGGGTCGGTGGCGACAAGCAGAAACTGCGTCGGTCCGCGGAAGTCCTTGAGGATCGCGTAGCGGCGCGCCGTGTCAACGCGCAGGCAGACGGCCGCCTCGTTCGCTGTATTCGGATGGATGCAGCCCTGCACCACCTTCCAAAGTCTGCTCGGCGGGCAAACGGACTCGCCGGCGGCTCGGGCGTCGAGTGCGGCTGTGGCGACGAGCAGCACGGCGATCGCCTGCGGCAATGCAAACACAGCATGCTTCACCGGATTGAGCCTCATTCGCCTTCCCCCCGATTCCACTTCCGGCGATGACGGCGCGCATGCTAACGGTCGCTGATAGACGGGGAAAGCGGAGATGCTGTCAGACAGCGAGCGTCGGTTCCTGGACGAGCGGCGGGTCGCTCATCTCGCCACCGCGGATCGCCACGCCATCCCCCATGTCGTGCCGGTCTGTTTCGCGATCGCCGACGATACGCTTTATATCACCATCGACGAGAAGCCGAAACGGCGGCCGGGCGCCGCGCTGAAGCGCCTCAGGAACATCGCCGAGAATCCGTCGGTCGTCGCGGTCGTCGACCGCTATGACGAGAATTGGGCGCTGCTCGGCTGGGTCATGTTGCGCGGCAAGGCCGAGATCCTGACCGAGGGGACCGAGCATCGCGACGCACAGGCGCTGCTCCGCTCCCGGTACCAGCAGCTCGCGGCAATGGCGATCGCGACGCTGCCGGTGATCGCGCTGCGCATCGAGCGGGCGACGAGCTGGGGCAACCTTTCGGTTGCCGAAGCGCGTTGACGCCACTCTCGCGTCCGGTCGCGACAGGGGCGGCGGAGTCATGCTATGAAAGGGCAAGCTGCCTCGCACCCTTGGAGGAAGTCAATGCTCGTCGGCGTCTTCTACTTTCCGACCGATTACGGCATCGATATCGGCGAGCTGGCGCAAGCGCTCGAGGCGCGCGGCTTCGACTCGCTCTTCGTTTGCGAGCACACCCACATTCCGGTGAGCCGCCGCACGCCGTTCCCGGGCGGCGGCGAATTGCCCAAGCGGTATTCCCATACCCACGACCCCTTCGTCGCGCTGTCCTTTGCGGCGGCGGCGACGCGCAGCCTGAAGATCGGCACCGGCATCGCGCTCATCCCGCAGCGCGACCCGATCGTCACCGCCAAGTCGGTGGCGAGCCTCGACCAGCTCTCGGGCGGCCGCTTCATCTTCGCCATGGGCGGCGGCTGGAACGTCGAGGAGATGGAGAATCACGGCACGCGCTATGACACCCGCTTCAAGCTGCTGCGCGAGCGTGTGCTGGCGATGAAGGCGCTGTGGACTGAGGAGCAGGCCGAGTTCCATGGCGATTTCGTCAATTTCGATCCGGTCTGGCTCTACCCCAAGCCGAAGCAGAAGCCGCACCCGCCGCTGTTCCTCGGCGGCGAGACCGACCACACCGTAAGGCGTGTGGTCGAGTTCTGCGACGGCTGGTTTCCACGACCGCGCGGCGGCTGGGAGCCGAAGAGCGCCGTCGCCCGCCTGCGTCAGGCGGCGCTGGCCGGCGGGCGTGATCCCGCGAGCCTGTCGATCACCGTGTTCGGCGCCCCGGCGGATGCGGCGGGCCTTGCCGTCTATCGCGAGGCGGGCATCGCGCGCGTGCTGCTTGCGGTGCCGGATCGCAGCCGCGAGGAGATCCTGCGCGCGCTCGACCAGTACGTACCCCTGCTCAAAAGTTAAAGTCCGAGCCAGCGCCGCTTCACATCCTCGGCGCGGGCGAATTCCGCCGGCGTGCCGCTCCAGCGCACCTGGCCCTTGCCGAGCACCGCGACCTCGTCGGCGAAGGCGAGGGCAAAAGCCAGGTTCTGCTCGACCAGCAGGATGGCGAGCCCGGTCGATTTGAGCTGCCGCAGCACCCGCTCGACATCGTCGATGACGATCGGCGCCAGGCCCTCGGTCGGTTCGTCAAGCAGAAGAAGCAGCGGGTTGGTGAGCAGCGCGCGAGCGATCGCCAGCATCTGCTGTTCGCCGCCCGACAGCCTGCCGCCGCTGCCGTGGCGCCGCTCGTAGAGCCGCGGGAAGAGCGCGAAGACCCGCTCCAGGCTCCAGTCCGAGCCGCCCGCCATCGCGCCCGGGCGCGCCGCCACCGTCAAATTCTCCAGCACCGAGAGCGAGGGGAAGACGCCGCGCGTGTCCGGGACATAGCCGAGGCCGGCGCGGGCGATGCGGTGCGGCGGCGCGCCGGCGATGTCGTCGCCGGCAAAGCGGATGCGGCCGGCGCGGGGCGCAAGGATGCCCATGATGGTCTTGAGCACCGTCGTCTTGCCGGCGCCGTTGCGCCCGAGCAGGCTCAGCACGCGGCCCGAAGCCGCGGCCAGCGACACGGCCTGCAGGACGTCGCCGTCGCCGTAGGTGGCATGGACCTGCTCGAGGCGGAGCAGCTCCGCGCTCACGGCGCGCGCTCGCCGAGATAGCGCCGGCGCACCGCCTCCGATCCGCGCACCTCCGCCGGCGTGCCCTCGATCAGGACGCGGCCGTAATCGAGCACGGTGACGCGTTCGGCGATGTCGAACACCACCTCCATGTCGTGCTCGACGATGAGGAGCGCGATGTCGCGTGGCAGGTCGGCGATGAGCGCCTTCATCGCCGCCGTCTCCTCCGCGCTCATCCCGGCGGTCGGCTCGTCCAGCAGCAGCACCTTGGGCGCGCCGGCAAGCGCGAGGCCCAGCTCGAGCTGGCGCTGCGTGCCATAGGCGAGGCTGCGCGCACGGCGGTTGAGCGCTTCCTCGAGGCGCAGCCGCCGCGCCAGCGCCTCGACCTCTCCGGCAAGGCCCGGCAGCCGCGCGAAGCGGCGCCAGAAGACGGCGCCGCGGCGCTGGGCGATCGCCAGCGCCAGCGCCAGATTGTCGCGCACGCTGAGATCCGGGAAGAGGTTGTTGCGCTGGAAGCTGCGGGCGAGCCCCAGACGCGCGCGCGCGTCCGGCGGCAGCCGCGTCACGTCCCGGCCGGCGAGCAGGACGCTGCCGGCGTCGGGGCGTAACTCGCCGGCGAGCAGGTTGAAGAGCGTTGTCTTGCCGGAACCGTTGGGCCCGACCACCGCATGGCGCGCGCCGGCCGGCACGCTGAGCGATACCGCGCGCGTCACCTCGAGCGCGCCGAAGGCTTTGCCGAGGCCGCGCGCCTCAAGCATCGTCCGCCGCCGCGGGCCGGCGCGCCAATCCCATCAGTCCGCCGCCGGCGAACAGCACCACGGCGACGAAGAAGAGGCCCATCGCCATCATCCAGTAGGCCGTCATGTCCGAGAGAATGTGACGCAGCACCACCCAGATCGCGGCACCGGCGACGGGCCCGACCAGCGTGCCGAGCCCGCCCACGATGACCATGATCAGCACCTCCCCCGAGGTCGTCCACACCAGCAGCTCCGGCGAGACGAAGCCGGTTCGCTGCGCCTCGAGGCCGCCGGCAAGTCCCGCCAGCGTGCCTGCCAGCGCGAAGGCGGCGAGCTTGTAGCGCTGCACCGGCAGGCCCAGCGCCCTAGCGCGGGGCTCGTTCTGGTGGAGCGCCACCAGCATCCGCCCGAAGGGCGAGGCGGCGACCAGAGCCAGCAGGAGATAAGCGAGCGCAGCGGCGGCGATCGCCACCAGCGCGAAATCGGCGGGGTTGGCGAGGTCGAGCCCGAGACGGCCGAGATCGAGCGGCGCCACGCGCGACATGCCGCCGATGCCGCCGAAGGCGCGCGCGCGCAGGAAATAGGCCCAGCCCATCTGGCCGAAGGCGAGCGTGATCATGATGAAGAACACGCCGGCGAGCCGCACGACGACGGCGCCGACGACCAGCGCGCTGGCGCCGGCAAACGCCACTGCGGCAAGGAGCGCTAGGCTCGGCGGGCATTTCAGGAACAGAGCGAGGCTCGCCGTCGCATAGGCGCCGAGACCGAAGAACAGCGCATGGCCGAGCGACACCATCCCGGCATAGCCCACCAGCAGGTCGAGGCTCATGGCGAAGATCGCCCACACAGCGATCTCGCCGAGCCGATCCTCGCCGGCATAGCCCGAGAAGCGCCAAGCCAGGAGCGCGGCCAGGAAGAGCAGGGCGGCGGCGATATGCTGTCGGCGCTCGCCGCCGTTCATGGCGAATGCCGCGCGGGCAGCAGGCCCTGCGGCCGCAGCAGCAGGACCAGCGACATCACCGCATAGATCATGAAGCTCGAGAAATCCGGGATGAAGACCGCGCCGAAGGTCTCGGCCATGCCGATGAGCAGCGCGCCGAAGAAGGCGCCGGCGAGCCGGCCGGGACCGCCGACCACCACCACGATCAGGGTCGGGATCAGAATCGCCATGTCCATGCCGGGATAGATCTCCAGCACCGGCGAGGCCGCGACGCCGGCGAGGCCGGCAAGCGCGCAGCCGAGGCAGAACACGGCGAAGAAGGCGCGCTCGACATCGAGGCCGAGGCTCGCCGCCATGACCCGGTCGTCGACTCCGGCGCGCACTACCGCGCCGAGGCGCGTGCGCTCGAGGCCGAGATAGAGGACGAGCGCCAGCGCCAGGCCGAGCGCGATGATGAAAAGGCGATAGGCGGGATAGACCTGGCCCAGGATATGGACGCTGCCGGCAAGCGCGGAGGGCGCGAGCAGCGTCTTTGCATAATCGCCCCAGATCAGCCGCACCGCGTCGATGCCGACGAAGATCAGGCCGAAGGTGACGAGCACCTGTTTCATCGCGCCCGCCCTCTGCATGTGCCGCAGCAATGCTCCGTAGAACACCGCGCCCAGCGCCGCCGCCGCCGCCGGTCCCGCCGCCAGCGCGGCCCAAAATGAGCCGGCGCGCTCGGCCGCGGCGAATCCCACGAAGGCGCCCACCATGTAGAGCGTGCCATGGGCGAGGTTGATGAAGTTCATCATCCCGAGCACGACCGAGAGCCCCACCGCCAGCAGGAACAGCAGCATGGCGAATTGCAGGCCGTTCAGCAGCTGGAGGAGAAGAAAGCCGGGATCCATGATCTCGTTCGGAACAGCGGAGCCGCGGGGGCTACGTCTCCACGCCGGTTAGAGATTGCACCCGTTCGGCGGATCCTGCACCGCTGGGATCTTGTCGAGGATGGTGAAGTCGACCTTGTCGCCGTCCTTCCTGGCCTCGTAGATATAGATCGTCTGGATGATGTTGTTGGTCTTGGGGTCGATTCTGAGCGCGCCGCGCGTGCCGTCGACAGTGACGGTGTGCAGGGCCTTGACCAGCGCCGCCTTGTCGGCGGTCTTGCCCTTGAGCGCCTGCAGCGCGGCGAAGACGAGCTTGCCGGTATCGTAGCCCTGGGCGGCGAATTCCGAGCCGGTGCGGTGGTACTTTGCCTGGAACTCCGCCTGGAACGCCTTGTTCACCGGCGTGTCGATCGTTGGCACGTAATTTAGAATGCCGAGCACGCCCGCGGCGGCGTCGCCCTCGCCCGGAAGGTTGAGCGGCGAGATCAGCCAGCCGGCGCCGGCGAGCTTGATCTGGTCCTTGAGGCCGAACTCGGTGAACTGCTTGACCATTGCCGTGGCCGGCGGTCCCGCGAAGAAGGTGAAGACCGCGGCCGGCTTCGCCTCCTTGATCTTGGCGAGGTACGGGCCGAAATCGCTGATCGGGCCGAAGGGCGGGTATTGCTCGCTGACGATCGCGCCACCCGCCTTGGTGAAACCGCGCTTGAAGCCGTCCATTTGCTGATGGCCGGCGGCGTAGTCGAAGGCGATGAGCGCCGCTGTCTCGTAGCCGTGCTTCACCATCCACGGCCCCATCTCGCGCACGATCTGGTCGTTGGAGAAGGAGGTGCGCAGCACCCAGGGGCTGCAGCGCTCGCCGGTCGCCTCGTTGTCGCCGGCGTTCGGGATGATGAGCGGCGTTTTCGACTGGTTGGCGAAATCGAGGAGCGCGGTAAGCTCGTTCGAGCCGACGGGGCCGACCA
>JASHRZ010000527.1 GCA_030037055.1 Alphaproteobacteria bacterium | reverse complement strand
CGCGGGTGCAGTGCCTCTAAGTCGAGCTGCTCGAAGCTCTTCGCCGCGACGAACTTCATCGTTGGGCGTTGCACCGCCTCGGCGATCGCCTCCGTGCCGCGGAAGTCGTTCTTCTGTCTCTTCGAACAGGGACGAACGCATTTCGCCAGCATCAACCCGGCATCGTGGCCAAACGTCTTGAGCCCACGACTGAGATGACGAGCGCATGCGCAAGTTTCCATGCCGATCAGACTGAATGTTGGCGAACCCTAATTGCACTTGGCGACGTGACCAATTCTGTTCCAGCACGATCGCGCGGCCATGCATCTGCTGGCGTGGGCGACGAATCGGGACGGTTCAATGCAGCTTCGTTGCGCGGATGATGCCGGAGCCGGTGGGCAAAGTGGGGCCCGAGTCGCGCCGGCGCTTTACCGACTATCGCAAATCCGTGAGTCGCCCCATCCTCCGGCTGCGCGCGTCCCTCCCTGGATTACCGGGACGGGCTGCGCCCGTCCAGTATGTCTCCGAGCATCTGTCAACCATGTCTCCGGCCTTTACGCCGATCAGCGCCGCCAGCGCCGCACGTCGCGGCGCCGCCCAAGCACCGGCCAGCCGCGCCAGCGGTGCTTTTCTCGCGGGGCGGTCTCGTGCTCTCATGGCTGCTTCGGCAAGCGGAGAAGCCATGACCTACGAGACCCTGCTCTACGAGACGCGCGGCGCGGTCGCGCTCATCACCTTGAACCGGCCGCAGCGCCTCAACGCGATGAATGCCGTCATGCTGCGCGAGCTCAATCAGGCGATGGACGCCGCCGAAGGCGATGAGGCGGTGCGCGCCGTGGTGTTGACCGGCGCCGGCAACGGCTTCTGCTCCGGCTTCGATCTCAAGGAGCAGGCCGAGGCCCAGCCCAGCGGCGTGGGGGAGTGGCGCCTCCGGCTGCGGCACGATTTCGACGCCGTCATGCGCTTCTGGCACTCGCCCAAGCCGACCGTCGCCGCGGTGCATGGCGCCTGCCTTGCGGGAGGCTGCGAGCTGGCGCTCGCCTGCGACGTCACCATCGCCGCCGAGGATGCGCGCTTCGGCGAGCCGGAGCTGCGCTTCGGCGCGGGGATCGTCGTGCTGCTGCTGCCCTGGCTCATCGGCCCGAAGCGGGCAAAGCAGCTCCTGCTCACCGGCGACGACAGGCTCTCGGCGCGCCGAGCCGAGGCGATCGGGCTCGTCAACGAGGTGGTGCCGACGGGGCGCGAGCTTGCCCGCGCGCTGACGCTCGCCGGCCAGCTGGCGCTGATCGATCCCATGACGCTGCGCCAGACCAAGCGCGCCATCAACCGCACCTACGAGATCATGGGGCTCGGCGAGGCGCTGGAGGCGGCGCTCGACATCGACCTTCAGATCGAAGGCGAGGGCAGCGAGGACAAGCGCCGTTTCATGGCGATCGCGCGCAGCGAAGGCTTGCGCGCCGCCATCGCTTGGCGCGACGCGCGCTTTGCCGGCGCGTGAGGCGGTGAAAAAATCGGCAGAGGCAGATGCCGATGTCCTATAGCGGCTCGGGCCCGCAATAGCCGGCGAGGCGCGCATGCGGCAGCGGCGTGATGCGGTCGCGCGCCAGCAGGTGGACGGCGAAATCGCCAGGAAAGAGCGCGCGCAGCGCTGGCTCGAACACGTCGAGCCCGCCGGCGTAAGCGCCGAAGGCGGGCAGCACCAGGCGCTGCTCGTCGAGCACGAAGCAGCGGCCGGAGAGTCGACGCCCGCGCACGTCGATGCTGGCCTTGGGATGGTAATGCCCGCTGACCTCGCCGGACGCGAAGAGCGGCTCGGCGATGTGGCGGAAGGCAAGCGGCCCGAGCCGGTATTCGCCTTCGACGACCCGCCCGCCGAGCGCGGCCGGCGGCGCCGGGTCGTGATTGCCCGCGATCCAGATCAGCTCAGTCGAAGCAGCGAGCGCCGCGAGCAGCGCCGCGCCTTCTCGGTCGAGTCGCGCCGGCGCCTCGCCGTCGTGAAAGCTGTCGCCGAGGCAAAGGATGCGCCTGGCATCATGGCGCCGCGCCGCGCGCGCCAGCCGCTCCAGCGTCGCGCGCGTGTCGTAGGGCGGCAGCATCACGCCGCGCCGGGCAAAGCTCGAGCCTTTCTCCAGATGGAGATCGGCGACGACCAGCATGCGCTCCTCGGGCCAGACGAGCGCGCCCTCAGCCGCGGTGAGAAGCTCGACGCCGCCGAAGCGGATCGATTGCGGCTCGGCGTGTCCCGTCGGCTCTGGCATTGGCGGCAGGCATAGGCGATTTCCGCCGCCGCCGCCAGCGCCGGCTCAGGCGGCGTCGCGCCGCTGCGGCGTTTCGCCGCTTCTCGCCGGTTGCCACGCAGAAAGGCTGTCGAGCACCGCCTTGGTGCCGAGATCGGCGAGCTTGCCGGCCTCGTCAAAGCAGGCCCGCACCGTCGTGCGCGCGTAGTCCGCCTGCAAATCCATCGCTTCGTCGATGCTGCCCGAGCGCGCGATCGCCTTACCCGCCTCGAGGCTGCGGTCGAGGCCGGCGCGGCCGAATTCGATCAGCTCCGCGCTCAGCGCCGCCCAGCTCTCCAGCCATTTGTTGCCGGCGTTGAGCAGCGGCTCGAGCCCGCTCAGCGCCTGACTGGGATCGAACAATACCGTCACTTGCCCGTCGCCGCGCTTCGCGCGCGTTTCTTCGGCTTGAGTCTTGGCCATCGCCATCTCCCTCCGTCGGTCCCGGTGGTTGTTGCTCTGATCGCCGCGGTGCCTGGGCATCGCGCGCGCCATGACAGCGAGCATACGACTCGGCACGGCGTTGGCAAAGGCGATTCGGTATGAGGAGGCGCGCGTGAGGGTTGCCGGGCCGCCGCCGTCATGAAACTGACTTTCTCGCCGCCGGCTCCGGCGTGATTCCGGCCTCGGCGAGCAGCTCCACCGTCACGTCGTCGAGCAGCTGGTCAAGCGCGCTGCCATAGATCGCCTCCCGACCGATCTCCAGCAGCACTGGCACGGCGAGCGGCGAGACGCGCTCGAGCCGGCGGTGCGTGATGCGACCTTTGATTCGCGCCAGCAGGTCGCCGAGCCGGCGGATGTCGGTGAGGCCACGCGCGGCATCCGCGCGCGCCGCGCGCAGCAGCAAGTGGTCGCCCTGGTGCTTGCGGAGCACGTCGTAGATGAGATCGGCGCTGAAGGTGACCTGACGCCCCGTCTTCTCGTGACCGGGATGCTTGCGCTCGATGAGGCCGGCGATGATCGCCACCGTGCGAAAGGTGCGGCGGATCAGCGAGGATTCGGCGAGCCACGCCTCGAGGTCGTCGCCCAGCATGTCCTCGTCGAGCAACGCGTCGAGGTCGCGCACCGGCTCGAGGCTCCATACCGCCAGCACGTAATCGGTGGCGACGAAGCCGAGCGGCTTCAGCCCGGCGCGCTCCATGCGCCGCGTCAGCAGCATGCCGAGCGTCTGATGCGCGTTGCGGCCCTCGAAGCAATAGGCGACGAGATAATCGTGCGGGCCGCGCGGGAAGCCCTCGACCAGCAATCCCTCCGGGCCCGGCAGCAGCGAGCGGTAGCGCTGGAGGCGCAGCCATTCCTGCACTGGCTCCGGCAGGTCGCGCCATTGCCGGGAATCGGCGAGCAGCGCGCGCACACCATCCGCCAGATGCGTGGAGAGCGGCAGCCTGCCGCCCTCATAGGCCGGCACCTTGGGCGCGCCGCCGCTCGCGCGGCTGGCGATGACGTCGTTGCCTTGTATTCCTTCGAAGGCGAGCAGCTGGCCCGCGAACATGAAGGTGTCGCCGGGCGTCAGCGTGCCGGCGAAATACTCCTCGACCTCCCCCAGCACCTTGCCGCGGCGCAGCCGCACCTTCAGCATCGAGGCCTCGACGATGGTGCCGATGTTCATGCGATAGCGCCGCGCCACCGCGTCGGAGACCACATGGTAGCGCCCGATGCTGTCGCGGAAGAGCTTGCGCCAGCGCTCGTAGCTGCTGAGCGCATAGCCCCCATTCTCGACGAAGCCCAGCGCCGCGTCGAAATCGGCGCGGACGAGGCCGGCATAGGGCGCGGCGCTCGCCACCTCGGCAAAGAGCGCGTCGGCGGCGAAGGGTCCGGCGCAGGCCATGCCGAGGATGTGCTGCGCCAGCACGTCGAGCCCGCCCGGGCGCGGCCGCTCGCCGTCGAGCTGGCCACGGCGGAGCGCCGACAGCGCGGCGCGGCATTCCAGCACCTCGAAGCGGTTGGCCGGCACCAGCAGCGCGCGGCTCGGCTCGTCGAGCCGATGATTGGCGCGGCCGATGCGTTGCGTCAGCCGCGACACGCCCTTGGGCGCGCCGACCTGCACGACGAGGTCGACATCGCCCCAATCGATGCCGAGATCGAGCGAGGAGGTCGCCACCACTGCGCGCAGGCGGCCTCTCGCCATCCATGCCTCGACCTTGCGGCGCTGCTCCACCGCGAGGCTGCCGTGATGCAGCGCGATCGGCAGATGGTCCTGGTTGAGCCGCCACAGCTCGTGGAAGCAGAGCTCCGCTTGGGCGCGCGTGTTGACGAAGACCAGCGTCGTGCGGTGGCGCTTGATTGCCTCGTAGACTTCGGCGAGCGCGTGCAGCGCCATGTGCCCGGACCAAGGCAGCTCCGCCCGTGTCGCCAGGATGCTCACCTCCGGCTTGGCGCCGCCCTGCGCGACGAGCCGCACCACCTCGGCGCCGCCCGAGCCCAGCCAGGCCGCGAGATCGTCCGGCCAAGCAACCGTGGCGGAAAGCCCGATGCGGCGGCAGCCCGGCGCCAGGCGCCTGAGCCGCGCCAGGCCCAGCGCCAGCAGATCGCCGCGCTTGCTGCCGGCAAGCGCGTGCAGCTCGTCGATGATGATGGCCCCGAGCCCGCCGAACATCTGCGCCGCCTCGCCATAGGAAAGCAGCAGCGCCAGCGACTCCGGCGTCGTCATCAGCATTTGCGGCGGATGCTCGCGCTGGCGCTGACGCTTGTGCGCCGGCGTGTCGCCGGTGCGCGTCTCGCAGCGGATCGAAAGGCCGAGCTCCTCGATCGGCGCAGTGAGGTTGCGGTGGACGTCGATCGCCAGCGCCTTCAGCGGCGAGATGTAGAGGGTGTGCAGCCCCTCGCGCGGGCCTTCGGCAAGCTCGACCAGGCTCGGCAGGAAGCCGGCCAGCGTCTTGCCGCCGCCGGTCGGCGCGATGAGGAGCGCCGAGCGTCCCTCGCGCGCCGCCGCGAGCAGCGCAAGCTGATGCGGATGGGGCGTCCAGCCGCGCCGGGCGAACCACTCGGCAAAGCGCGACGGCAAGGCAGTCGACGGCGAGGGCATGGCAGATAATGGCGCGCGCCGGACGCCGGCGCCAAGCCGGGGCTCGTCCTGGCGCAGAAATTGCACTAATTTTGAGCATCGGGCGGTGTCGCGCGGAGGGACGTTCATGGCGGAAGCGAAACTCATTATTGCCAGCAAGAATTACGGGTCCTGGTCCTTGCGCGGCTGGCTGCTCGCCAAGATGGCCGGGCTCGACTTCACCGAGGAGATCATCCCGCCGGACGACCCGATGATGCGCGCCGAGCTGCTGCTTCTGGCCCCCTCCTATCTGATCCCCTGTCTGGTCCATAACGGCCTGAGGATCTGGGACACGCTGGCAATCGCTGAATATCTCAACGAGATCCGCCCAAAAGCTGGGCTCTTGCCCAAGGATCGCGCAGACCGGGCCCGATGCCGGTCGATCTGCGGCGAAATGCATCAGGGTTTCAGCGCCATGCGCTCGTCCATGCCAATGAATATTCGCGCGCGCCATCCCGGCTATGTCCCCCATTCCGGCGTCCGAGCCGATATCGAGCGCATCTTCACCATCTGGCGCGATTGCCTCGAAAAATCCAAAGGCCCCTATCTCTTCGGCGAACTCACCACCGCGGATGCGATGTACGCCCCGGTGGTGACCCGCTTCATCACCTGGGATGTGAAGCTTGACCCGATCTGCGGCGCCTATGCTCGGCACATCCTCGATTGGCCGGCCATGGCCGAATGGATCGAGGCGGCCCGCAAGGAGCCCGAGGAGGTGCCAGAATTCGAGGCGGAGTTCTAGCCGCACGCCGCCCCTTGAGGCGGCTCGGAGCGGGAAGGGTCGGGCGCTGAACACAGTCTCGAGCGTGGCTGCTGCTCTTAGCGGCGTGAAGCCGGCCCGAGCGGCAGAAGCCAATAGCCGTCGCTCCGGCAAAATGCATCTCTGGCCCTTTCGGCGCGCGGCTGTCCGGAGCCGAGCGCATTAAGATGAGCGAGGATCCTGTCGTCGAGCTCTTGGGCATGGGTTACTGGCAGGTCGTGTCCGGCCGAGTCGATGATCGTCGGTTCGCCTTGCTCGACGAGCCTTGCCAGGCCGAGCGTCAGCCAACGCGTCGGTGGCGGGCTGCGGCCGCCGCAGATCAGCAATGTCGGCGGCGCGAATCGCGCCAGGCTCTTGGGCACCGCCGCAAGCAATTGCCGACGCGCCCCCTCGTCCATTGAACTCCATGCCGCGGTGCCGGACCAATAATCGACGAAGCCGCACATCGCCTGCGCAAGATTGCCCTCGCGGACCTGCGTCTTGAAGCGGCGCCGCTAGCGCAAAACCTGTCCCGGTGGAAAATCGATATTGATGAGCCGGAGGATCCGTTTACCGCAGGTTTCACGCAGCCCGCACGTGGCGATCTGACGGGGCAGGATCTCGCGCAGCCGTGTCTTTATGAATTCCTTGAGGTCTCTCATGCTTCGGCAATCCCGGCAGGCGCTCAACACGGAAAGCAAATTCGCTGCGGGTTCTTCCCAGCCGGTGTCGTGGTTGTCGTCATGACGAGCTGCCAATTTCCGCAAAAAACGCACAGCGCGTTGATCGCGATCGAATTTCCTCCGGTCGTCCCTGCGCGACTTTCCTCGGCGGCCCGACTGCGTATCAGGTACATCTGATCCGTTCGACCGCCATCATCGTCCGTCGAGCTTTGTCTCGGCGTAGACCGCTCTTTGACCGACGAGAACGGCGGCTGCAAAATCGACGATCAGCGCCCGCAGAGAGCGCGCTCATGCCAATCAGCGCATGTTCCGCGCCGCGGACCGCGCCGCCGATCATCGCGCCGCTGACCACCGTCGGAGCGAACAATCCGCCCGACAGACCGCTGGCGACCGAAACCATCGTCGCCGGGATCGTCAACGCCGCGAGCGCAGCGAGGATCTGCCATGCGACTTGGCAGGCGATGGCGCCATTCACCACGTCGTAATCCTGCGCCCATGATCTCCGGCGCGGCCAAATAGCCGAGAACGCCGATCGCGAGCCCGGCGATGGCAGGTATCTCGTCCAGGCAGCAACGCCCTCAATCGCGACCGAAGCAGGCAGAGGCCGCCGGAGAAGAGGAGCGAGATAAACCCGCCGACGACGCCGATGCCGGCCCGGCCGAGCAACGTCGCCGGCCTCATGACCGCCGACACCGGGATGCGAAACAATGGCCCCGCGCCCAGCAGAGCGCGCGCGATGACGACGCTGGTGGAGGCGGCGAGGATTGCCGCGCCGAGCGCGCGGGCGGTCGTGCGGGTGAGCTCTTCGAGGATGAAGAAGACGGCCGAAGGCGGGGCGTTGAAGGCGGCGGCAAGACCGGTCGGCGTGGGTGGTCTCCGCATCCATGGCCATTTCTGCGCCTGTCTTGCATTGCAATTCGATGCACGTTACGTTCAATCGGTGTGGCGCGCGCAAAGTCGATTGCCATTGCTAATAGCGCGATCAGCCTGGTCCACTCGGACTATCGCCCTTGCAACGGAGGCGCGGAGTGACGATCCTGCGACATGGTTGAGCGCGCGCCGTCGGTGCGGGAGCGCCCTGCGGGCGCTCAAACACTGGATGTACGGCGTCGCTCCGAGAGGTTTGTGGGCAGGTTGATGATGACAGAGCCAGACGCGAAAGGCGGCGGGATCGGCCAGCGGCCTTGTCCGATTGACCGTGAGAGTTATTCCGACACCTATCTCGTGGAGATCCTGAGGAATCATCGGCTGATCGCCATGGTCGGCGCCAGCCCGAACTGGAATCGACCGAGCTACTTCGCGATGAAGTATTTACAGGCAAAAGGCTATCGCGTCATTCCCGTCAACGCGGCGGCGGCGGGCGAGCAGATTCTTGGCGAGAGGGTCTATGCGAGCCTGGTAAGCGTTCCGATCGGGGTCGATGTCGTCGACATCTTTCGCAAAGCGGAGGCCGTGCCGGCAATCGTCGACGAGGCGATTGCGAT
>JASHRZ010000526.1 GCA_030037055.1 Alphaproteobacteria bacterium | reverse complement strand
TGCCGCTGCTGGCGCAGAACCGCGAGGCCAAGGAGATGATTGACGAGGCGCTCGATGCGGCGATGCGCGGCGCCGAGCTGACGCGGCGGCTGCTCGCCTTTGCCCGGCGCCAGCCGTTGCGTCCGGTGCGGGTGCAGCCGAACGATCTGGTCTCCGGCATGGCGCGGCTGCTGGGCCGCGTGCTCGGCGAGCATATCGAGGTCTCGCTCGACCTCGCGCCGGATCTGTGGCCAGTGGTGGTCGACTCCGCCCAGCTCGAGGCGAGCATCGCCAATCTCGCCACCAATTCCAGAGATGCCATGCCAAAGGGCGGCAAGCTCACCATCGTCACTGCCAACCGCCGTCTCGACGCCGACGATTCCATGCCCGACCGCAACCTGGCGCCGGGCGAGTACATCCTGATCGAGGTAACCGACAGCGGCAGCGGGATGGAGCTCGACGTGATGAAAAGGATCTTCGAGCCGTTCTTCACCACCAAGGAGGCCGGCAAGGGGACTGGGCTCGGGCTCAGCATGGTGTTCGGCTTCGCCAAGCAGTCGGGCGGCCATATCAGCGTCTATAGCGAGCCGGGCGTCGGCACCACCTTCCGACTCTTCCTGCCGCGGGCGACGCCCGATGCGGCGTCGGCGGCGAGCTCGGTCGCGGCGGCGCCCGCCGCAAGCCGCGGCGAGACCGTGCTGGTGGTGGAGGACAATGGCAGGCTCCGCCGCGTCGTCATGCGCCAGCTCGCCGGGCTCGGCTACCGCGTGATCGAAGCGGAGAGCGCCAAGGCGGCGCTGGCGGTGCTCGAGGCCGAGCCGGTGCAGCTCCTGTTCAGCGACGTCGTCATGGCGGGCGAGATGGACGGCTTCGAACTGGCGCGGCAGACGCTTCAGCGCTGGCCCGGCACCAAGGTCCTGCTGACCTCGGGTTTTCCCGGCGGCAAGGTGAACAGCGACTTCGGCCCGCTCACCGCCTCGATG
Source organism: Alphaproteobacteria bacterium (assembly GCA_030037055.1). Taxonomy (GTDB): domain Bacteria; phylum Pseudomonadota; class Alphaproteobacteria; order ATCC43930; family CGMCC-115725; genus DAHUYF01. The sequence goes on along the minus strand of JASHRZ010000526.1, from coordinate 2,282 downwards.
CGCCTCCTCGACAAGCCCTACCGCAAGGACGATCTGGCGCGAGCGGTGCGCGATGTCCTCGACGGGTGAGAAGGGCCGGCGGCCGCCGGCTTGCGCCTACCCGCATTTCGAATAGTCGCAGCTCGTGCACTGGTCGCAGTCCTCGACGCGGATCAGCGCCGCCTCGCCGCATTTCGGGCATTGCGCCATGCGCGGGCGGCGCTCGCCCTCGGCGGGCGCGAGGTTCACCACCTTGCGCTCGGCAAGTTCGGGCGTGGCGCTGCGCTTGGCCGGCATGAAGCCGATATCGATCATGTGGCGCTCGATGACGTCGCCGATCGCCGCCAGCAGCGAGGGCACGTAGCGGCCCTCCATCCAGGCGCCGCCGCGCGGGTCGAACACGGCCTTCAGCTCCTCGACGACGAAGGAGACGTCGCCGCCGCGGCGGAACACGGCGCTGATCATGCGCGTCAGCGCCACCGTCCAGGCGTAATGCTCCATGTTCTTCGAGTTGATGAAGATCTCGAACGGCCGGCGGCGGCCGTCCTGGACGATGTCGTTGAGCGTGATGTAGAGCGCGTGCTCGCTCTCCGGCCAGCGGATCTTGTAGGTCCTGCCCGGCAGCTCCTCCGGCCGGCTCAGCGGCTGCGTCATGTAGACGACGCCGCTGTCATAGACGTCGGCCGGCTTCGCCTGGCGCTGCGGCGCCGGCAGCGGCAGCTCCGCCTGCCGCTTCGCCTCGCCCGCCTCCTTCTTGACCTCGAGCACCGCGCCCGTCACCACGTTCGGCCGGTAGGTCGTGCAGCCCTTGCAGCCGAGCTCATAGGCCTGGAGATAGACGTCCTTGAAGCGCTCGAAGGGAAAGTCTGCAGGGATGTTGATGGTCTTGGAGATCGAGCTGTCGACGTATTTCTGCACGGTGGCCTGCATGACCAGGTGATCGGCCGGCGTCAGCTGCTGCGCGTCGACGAAATACTCCGGCAGCGGCGTGCCCTCTCCCTTGAGGCGGCGGAAGAGGCGGTAGGCGTAGTCGCTCACCTCCTCCTCCTTGCGTGTGCCGTCGGGCATCAGCACGCGGCGCGTGTAGGTGAAGCTGAACACCGGCTCGAGTCCGGAGCTGACATTGTCGGCGAAGAGCGAGATGGTGCCGGTGGGCGCTACTGAGGTGAGAAGCGCGTTGCGGATGCCGTGCGCGGCGATGGCGTCGCGCACGTCGGCATCGAGCTGGGCCACCGTCTCGCCGGCGAGATAGGCGGCCTTGTCGAAGAGCGGGAAGACGCCTTTCTCTGCCGCGAGCGCCGTCGAGGCGAGATAGGCCGCGCGCTCGATCGCCTTCAGCCATTGCGCGGTGAGATCGACTGCTTGCGCCGAGCCGTAGCGCGCGCCGCACAGGATGAGGGCATCGGCAAGGCCGGTGACGCCGAGGCCGATGCGCCGCTTGGCCTTCGCCTCATGTGCCTGCTCCGGCAGCGGGAAGCGCGAGACGTCGATGGCATTGTCCAAAAGCCGCACCGCCGGCGGCACGAGGCGGGCGAGCTCGGCCATGTCGAGGCGGGCCTGCGGCGTGAAGGGATCGCGCACCAGCGCCGCAAGGTTGATCGAGCCTAGGAGGCAGGCGCCATAGGGCGGCAGCGGCTGCTCTCCGCACGGATTGGTCGCGCTGATCGTCTCGCAATAGTGGAGGTTGTTGCGGCGGTTGATGCGGTCGATGAAGATGACGCCCGGCTCGGCATAGGCATAGGTCGCGCGCATGATCTTGTCCCAGAGCTCGCGCGCCGGCACGACCTTGAAGGTGGTGCCGGCGAATTTGAGCTCCCAGGGTGCGTCCTCCTTCACCGCCTGCATGAAGGCGTCGGTGACGAGGACGGAGAGATTGAACATGCGCAGCCGGCCGGGCTCGCTCTTTACCTCGATGAAGGCTTCGATGTCGGGATGGTCGCAGCGCAATGTCGCCATCATCGCGCCGCGGCGGTAGCCGGCGCTCATGATGGTGCGGCACATCGCGTCCCAGACATCCATGAAGGAGAGCGGCCCCGAGGCGTCGGCGCCGACGCCTTTGACCGGCGCTCCCTTGGGCCGCAAGGTCGAGAAGTCGTAGCCGATGCCGCCCCCCTGCTGCAGCGTGAGCGCCGCCTCGCGCAGATGCGTGAAGATGCCGGTCATGTCGTCCGGGATCGTGCCCATGACGAAGCAGTTGAAGAGGGTGACGTTGCGCGCGCTGCCCGCGCCGGCGACGACCCGGCCGGCGGGCAGGAACTTGAACCCGGCCATCGCCTCGTAGAAGCGCTCGGCCCAGGCCGCCT
>JASHRZ010000525.1 GCA_030037055.1 Alphaproteobacteria bacterium | reverse complement strand
AACGCCCGGAAGAGGCAGTGGCGCCGGATTGCGCGCGGGCGTGCCAACGCGGAACCAGTTGGCGCGGGCGACCCGGCGGAAACCGCCGCGGCCGAACCGATGAAGCTGTTGCTCGTCGAGGCGGATCCGTTTTTGTCATGGGAGTTCAAACGTCTGCTGGACACCGTCGGATTCGATGTCGAGCTCCAAAGCAGCGCCAGCGGGACGGCGAAGGAGGCGGCGCGGGCGCATTTTCCCGTCGTAATGATCGGAGCGCAGACGCGGCCGGGCGATCGGGCGAACCTATTGCGCAGGCTTCACGAACGCCCCGGCGCCGCGCCCTCGATGCTCCTGGCGGCGCCCAGCCGCCACGATGTCGACGGCTACCGGTCCATGCTGCCGCGGGAGCATCTGGTGAAGGAATTCCAACTCGAAGCGGTGGTGACACGGCTGATGGCATTGCTGACCCGAACGCGGACCGCTCGCGGCCTCGTGCTCCGCTTCGGCAATGTCTCGGTCGAGACCGACGGACAGGTCGTCGTTGGCGGGAAGGCCGCGCTCTTTCAGCCGACGGAGGTCGTCTTGCTCTCGCTGCTGATCCGGCGCGAGGGAAAGATCGTCACGAAAAATTCCATCCGAGCGTCCCTCTACGGAAGGGCAGGCCAAACCACTGCGAACGCGATCGAGGTTCTTGTCCACCGGCTGCGGAAGCGTTTGGCGGCCGCCGCCGCCAACGTGCGCATTCGCACGATGCGAAACGCGGGCTATTTCATCGCGCGCCGTGACTCCACCGATTGAAAACATACCGCCTTGTCGGTCGAGGCTTTCGGCGGGCGATGAGCCGGCGGGCCTCATGCGTCGGGCGAATGCCGATGGCCGCGTCGCGCTTGCCGGTCGGGAAGCCCAGGCTTTGGCCGATGGCGCGCTTTCGCGCCGCCGGTAGACGCTCGCGCCGCACGAAGAGCTTCTCATGCATGCAGGACCGATGGCGAGAGAGCAAGACAAGGCGGGCCGCGAGCGCGCCGTTCGCCTGCTAGTCTTGTGGGTTTGCGTGAGCGGGCTTTGGACGGCTGCGACGGTTCTGCGAATCTATGGCATATGGATACCGATGGTGGGGTGGCGGAAGGTGATCAACGGTCCCTGGCTCTGGGTCAGCCTCATCTTCCCGCCGGTGATGTTCGCTTTTGTCCTTGCAGCCATTTATCAGATCAAGAGAAGTCGCAAATGAATGATCCCCGGCCATGCCGGGCACGTCCGGGCCATCGAGGCGCGCTCGCGGAGCGCGCCGAAGGCTCCAGGCCGCGCAAACCCAATCACCGACGCGATGTCGGCAGAGGGTTCGACAGGCATCGAATCCAATTGCATCCGACAAGCATGATCGGCAATCTGCACAGGGGTCACAACGACATAAGCTGGGTCACGGCAATCCATTGAATGAGTACGGCTACCATACGGCTTCGTCAGGGGGGATCCGCGTTTGACAGCGAACCGCGCCTTCGGCGTCGATCCGGCGCGCCCGCAGCTCTACAGCTTGCGTCAATCGCGCTATGACGCCTTGGCCTGGGAGATCGACGGCTTTGCCAGCGCCGTTCCCGCCGGCGAGAAGCTGCGCTTGCTGATTGTCGGATGCGGCGCGGGCATCGAGCTCCGACATCTTGAGGGCAAGCCTCACTTCGACAAGCTGATCATCGCCGGCACCAACATTGACGACCAGTCCATTTACAAGAGAGGGAGCTATGAGCAGCTATATTTCGGCGATTTCGTGCGCTGCTCGCCAGAAATCCCTTCGAATTTCTACGACATCATCGTTTGCGAACAGGTGCTTGAACATCTGAGCCTGGTCGGCATCGCCATCGCGATCCTGGACCGCGCGCTCAAGCCGGGAGGCAAGCTGATCGTCGGCGTGCCGATCTTTCCTCCCCCGCTCCATCTCGTGCGCAAGCATATCGTGCCCAAGCTCGATCGACTCCTCGGGCGCCGCAAATCGCGGGGCCACGTCCAGGCGTTTTCTCTATCTTCCTTCCTTGCGGAAATTAAAGCGCACTCGAGTCTGAGGCTCCTGAAGGTCCGGGGTTTCCGTGTCGTCTCCGGTGGGCTTCTGCTGGGACTGGAGAATTATCGCTGGTGGTGGAAGTTCAACCGTCGGCTCGGCGAGCTGGTGCCTGGTCTATGCATCGAGGTCCAGGCGATCCTGGAGAAACCGCTCCAAGGCGGCGGAGAACGGCGCAGCGAGTCGGCCGCGGCGCCCGCCGCCGAAACCACTCTTCCGAGACGGGGCGAATGAGGCCGTTGGTTGTCGAAGAGAACGGCGAGCCGTGCGCGCGTCCCACCGAGGGGCTCGTGGTCAATTTTGATCGATGCGGAGACAAGCATGTGCCGCCAAACCGTGAGGAACCTCCGCTCGCGACTCGCATTCGCAATTGCGCTCGTCGCATGGCTCATTACGGGAGAAGTGCCGTGGACAAGCCCGATAGCTATCTTAGCCTTTCGGATCGCCGGGCATCTTTCTACCCCGAGCTCTTAGCCTCGGGACGCGGTTACGCGGCTGTTTGGTCCCGACGTGCGGCAGCGTTCGCGGAAGCGGTGTCACGCTGAGCATGAATTCACCCCTCAGATCGCGGTCAGCGACCCGTAGGTCTCCGGCCGGCGGTCCCTGAAGAACTGCCAGAGGTTGCGCACCTCGCGCACCATCTCCCAGTCCATCTCGGCCGTGAGCAGCTCGTCCTTGTCCTCGCTCGCCTTGGCGATGATCTTGCCGCGGGGATTGACGAAATAGGCGGAGCCGTAGAAGCGGCCGATGTTCCAGGGCTGCTCCGTGCCGACGCGGTTGACGGCGCCGATGTAACAGCCATTCGCCACCGCCGCCGCCGGCTGCTCCAGCTCCCAGAGATACTGGCTCAAGCCCGCGACGGTGGCCGAGGGGTTGACGATGTACTCGGCGCCGTTGAGCGCCAGCGCGCGCCAGCCTTCGGGGAAGTGTCGGTCATAGCAGATATAGACACCGAGCTTGCAATAGCCAGTCTGGAAGACCGGATAGCCGCTGTTGCCGGGCTTGAAGAAGAACTTCTCGTAGAAGCCGGCGACCTGCGGGATATGCGTCTTGCGGTACTTGCCGAGATATTTGCCGTCGGCGTCGATCACCGCCGCGGCGTTGTAATAGACGCCGGTGATGTCCTCCTCGTAGATGGGCGCCACGATCACCATGGCATGCTTCTTCGCCAGCTCCTGCATCAGCCGCGTGGTCGGCCCGTCCGGGATCTTCTCCACCCCGGCGTACCACTTGGCATCCTGGCTCGGGCAGAAATAGGGCTGGGTGAACACTTCCTGCAGGCACAGCACCTGCACCTTGGCCTTGCCTGCCGCCTCGATCAGCGGCAGATGCGCCTCGATCATGCGCTGACGGATCTGCTCGGGCGACATCGCGGTGTCGGCCTTGAGGCTCATCTGGATGAGCCCGCCTTTGACCGTGGTCATGGGCGCGCCTCCGTCATTCCGCGGCGTCGCGCAGCACGGGCGCCGGCCGGTCCTGCGCCGCCTGGCGCAGCAGCGCCGTGTAATAGGCGGGGAAGGGCGGCCGGTCGACATAGCGCCCGGCGCCCTTCACGGTGCGGAGATCGCCGTCGCGCCAGACGATCCTGCCCTGCGACAGCGTGACGACGTTGACCCCCTGCACCTCCATCCCTTCGAAGATGTTGAAATCGACGTTCTGGTGGTGCGTCTTGGCGGAGATGCGCCGCGTCTTCTGGGTGTCCCAGACGACGAGGTCGGCGTCGGCGCCCGGCGCCACCACGCCCTTGCGCGGATAGAGGTTGAAGATCTTCGCCGCATTGGCCGAGGTCGCGGCGACGAACTCGTTGGGCGTAAGCCGGCCGCTGTTGACGCCGTGATGCCACAACACTTGCATCCGGTCCTCGACGCCGCCGGTGCCGTTCGGGATGCGTGTGAAATCCTCGCGCCCCATCGCCTTCTGCGGCGCGCAGAAGCAGCAATGGTCGGTGGCGGTGGTCTGCAGGATGCCGGCCTGCAGCGCACGCCACAGGGCGCTCTGATGCTCCTTGGCGCGGAAGGGCGGGCTCATGACGTAAGCCGCCGCGGTGGCGAAATCCGGGTGGCGATAAACGCTGTCGTCGACCAGCAGATGACCGGCCAGCACTTCGCCGAAGACGCGCTGGCCCTCGCCGCGGGCGCGCTCGATCGCCTCCACCGACTCGCGGCAGGAATTGTGCACGATGTAGAGGGGCACGCCCAGCACCTGCGCGAGCCGGATGGCGCGGTTCGCCGCCTCTCCCTCGACCGCCGGCGGGCGCGACAGCGGATGGCCCTCGGGCCCGGTGATGCCGGCCTTGAGCAGCGCCTGCTGCAAATGGAACACCAGCTCGCCGTTCTCGGCATGGACGGTGCAAAGCGCTCCCAGCTCGCGCGCGCGCAGGAAGCTTTTCACCAGGATCTCGTCATCGGCCATGATGGCGTTCTTGTACGCCATGAAATGCTTGAAGCTGTTGACGCCGTGCTTCTCCACCAGTGTTCCCATGTCGCGGGGCACGCTGTCGTCCCACCAGGTGACGGCGACGTGGAAGCTGTAATCGGTTGCCGCCTTCTCGGCCCAGCCGCGCCATTTGCGATAGGCCTCGAGCAGATTCTCCTTAGGGCTCGGGATGACGAAATCGATGATCATCGTCGTGCCCCCCGCCGCCGCCGCCGATGTGCCGGAGAAGAAATCCTCCGAGGCGACCGTGCCCATGAAGGGCAGCTCCATATGCGTGTGCGGGTCGATGCCGCCGGGCATGACGAGGGCGCCGCCGGCATCGACGATCTCCGCGGCGGTCGGCGCCGCAAGATCGGCGCCCACCGCCCTGATGCTCCCGCCGTCGACCAGCACGTCGGCGCGCTGGCTCGCATCGGCGTTCACCACCGTACCGCCACGGATCAGGATCGCCATTGCCGCCTCCTTGATGCTACGGCGCCGAGGGTACGCCAGACTTGACCGTTCGATCAAGCAAGGCCGAAGATGGACCGATCGATGCCGAAGGAGTGACGACGATGGCCGTGACTGCGACGGCGCGCGGGGCGATCCAGCGCGTTCCCAACGACCTCGAGCCCTATTGGATGCCGTTCACTGCCAACCGCCAGTTCAAGGCGCACCCGCGCCTGCTGGCCGGCGCCAAGGGCCTCCATTACACCACCGTCGAGGGCCGCGAGGTGCTCGACGGCACTGCCGGCCTCTGGTGCTGCAATGCCGGCCACGGCCATCCCAAGATCGTCGCCGCCATCCAGGCGCAGGCGGCTGAGATGGATTACGCCCCGGCCTTCCAGATGGGCCATCCCAAGGCCTTCGAGCTTGCCGCGCGGGTGGCGGCGCTGGCGCCGGGCGATCTCGACCGCGTCTTCTTCGCCAATTCCGGCTCCGAGGCGGTCGACACCGCGCTCAAGATCGCCTTGGCCTATCACCGCGCCCGCGGCGAGGCCGGGCGCACTCGCCTCATCGGCCGCGAACGCGGCTATCACGGCGTCGGCTTCGGCGGCATGTCGGTAGGCGGCATCGCCAACAACCGCAGGACCTTCGGGCCGATGCTGGGCGGCGTCGACCATCTGCCACAGACCTACGATCGGAGCAAGCAGGCCTTCTCGCGCGGCGAGCCGGAATGGGGCGCGCATCTCGCCGACGAGCTCGAGCGCCTCGTAGCGCTCCACGACGCCTCGACCATCGCCGCGGTCATCGTCGAGCCAGTGGCGTGCTCGGCGGGCGTGCTGATCCCGCCGCGGGGCTATTTGAAGCGCCTGCGCGAGATCTGCAGCAAATACGGCATCCTCTTGATCTTCGACGAGGTCATCACCGGCTTCGGCCGGCTCGGCACCGGCTTCGCCGCGGAGTATTTCGACGTCCAGCCCGATCTCATCACCTGTGCCAAGGGTCTGACCTCGGGCGCCGTGCCGATGGGCGCCACGATCGTGCGCAAGGGCATCTACGACGCCTTCATGACCGGGCCCGACCATGTCATCGAGCTTTTCCACGGCTACACCTATTCCGGCCATCCGCTGGCCTGCGCCGCCGGTCTTGCCGCGCTCGACGTCTATGCGGAGGAGGGGCTCTTCGCCAAGGCGCGCGATCTCGGGCCCTATTGGGCCGATGCGGTGCATGCGCTGAAGGGCCTGCCGCATGTCATCGATCTCCGCAATCTCGGCCTCGTCGCCGCGATCGAGCTCGAGCCCATCCCCGGCCAGCCGGCCAAGCGCGCCTTCGACGCCTTCCTGCGCGCCTATGAGCAGGGCCTGCTGGTGCGCACCACCGGCGACATCATCGCGCTCTCGCCGCCGCTCACCATCACCCGTGCCCTCGTCGACGAGCTCTTCACCAAGCTTGCCAAGGTGCTGAAAGAAACGCCGTAGCATTCGTTGGCAATCCCTGCGCTGCATAGGCGCCGCGGTCCTTCGAGA
>JASHRZ010000524.1 GCA_030037055.1 Alphaproteobacteria bacterium | reverse complement strand
GAGCTCGGGCCGGAGGCTCATTCGGGCGGCGCGGCACAGATGGGGCGCCAGCACGCGCAGTCCCGTCCCCGCCACCCCCTCGCGCGCGAGATTGACGGCGTCGGTGACATGGCTTGCCGGCTCGACGCAGAAAAAATCGCGCTCGCGCGGCGTGTAGACCACGAGGAAGGACAGCAGCGGCTGTTCGGCGCTCAGCCGCAACCGCGCCGCGCGCTCGGGCCAGGTCACCACCGCCTCGCCTGTCCAGCCGGTGAAGACGTTGTCGAGCGCAAGCTCGGCGACGCGCCGGCCGGCTGCGAGATCCCAGCCCGGCGGCAGCGCGGTACGCTCGGTCGGCATCACCTCGGCGTCGGTGAGCCAGACGCCGTTCGTCCGCGCCGTAATGGTCGCCTCGGGCGTGCGCGGGAAGAACGGATGAAAGCCGAGCCCCGCCGGCATCGGCCCGTCCGACCGGTTCTCGAGATCGAGCGTGATCTCGAGCGCCTGCGGACTCAGCACGAAGCTCTGCCGCGCGCGATAGCGCCAGGGCCAGGCGGCGGCGGGATGCTCGTATTCGAGCACCAGCCGGTCGTCGCTGCGCTCGACCACCGCCCAATCGCGCCGCCAGCCATGGCCGTGCAGCGCGTGACGCGTCTCGGCGCCGACCGGCGTCTCGACGATCTCGCGGCCGCAGAAGAGGAAGCGCGCATCGCGAATGCGGCTGCCATAAGGCACCATCGGGAACGAGCCCATCTCGCCGGCATCGGCGCGTGCGACCGCAGCCTCTGAGGCCGGACGCAGCCAGTCGAGGCGGCGGCCGTCGCTCTCCCACCAGAACCCCGCCACTGCGCCGCCGGCCTTCGGCGCAATTTCGCATCGGGCCCTGCCGCTGCTCAGGGTCACCAGGCCGCTGGCGACATGCGTCATGAAAAGCTTTGCCCTCGCATCGCTGGAGCCTGCGGCCGTCTTGGTTAATTTTTCCTTTCCGGCCTGCATGGCCGCCGGGGCGTGGCTCGTGTAGCATGGCCGGCGGAGGGAAGGAGGAGAGGTCGATGGACAAGCGTGTCCAGTTCCACATCTGGTACGTCATCGCGGCCGTCATCGGCGTCATTCTGCTGCAGCAGCTTTGGGTGCAGAGCACCCAGGTCGATATCCTTCCCTACAGCGCGTTCCTGGACGATCTCAAAGCCGGCAAGATCGCCCAGGTGCGCGTCTCCGGCAACTACATGGAGGGCGAGTTCAAGGAGCCGCAGAACGGCAAGCGCGCGTTCGTCACCAACCGCGTGCCGCCCGACGTCGCCGACCAGCTGCAGAAATATGGCGTCACCTTCTCCGGCGTGCCGCAGAGCAACTTTCTCACCGACCTGCTCTCTTGGGTGTTGCCGACCGCGCTGTTCTTCGGAGTCTGGTGGTTCGTCATCCGCCGCATGGCCGGCCAGGGCGCCGGCTTCATGGCGATCGGGCGCAGCAAGGCCAAGGTCTATGTGGAGACCGACACCAAGGTCACTTTCGCCGACGTGGCCGGCGTCGACGAGGCGAAGGAGGAGCTGAAGGAGGTCGTCGACTTCCTCAAGAGCCCGAAGCAATACGGCCGGCTCGGCGCGCGCGTGCCCAAGGGCATTCTGCTGGTGGGGCCGCCCGGCACCGGCAAGACGCTGCTCGCCCGCGCGGTTGCGGGCGAGGCCGCGGTGCCGTTCTTCTCGATCAACGGCTCGGAGTTCGTCGAGATGTTCGTCGGCGTCGGCGCCGCGAGGGTGCGCGACCTCTTCGAGCAGGCGCGGCAGAAGGCCCCCGCCATCATCTTCATCGACGAGCTCGACGCGCTGGGCCGCGCCCGCGGCGCCTATCAGGGCCTCGGCGGCAACGACGAGAAGGAGCAGACGCTGAACCAGCTCCTCGTCGAGCTCGACGGCTTCGACGCGCGCTCGGGGCTGGTGCTGCTCGCCGCCACCAACCGGCCGGAGATCCTCGATCCCGCGCTGCTGCGCGCCGGCCGGTTCGACCGGCAGGTGCTGGTCGACCGGCCGGACAAGGGCGGCCGCATCGACATCCTCAAGGTGCATCTCAGGGGCCACACCCTGGCCGTCGACGTCGATCCCGAGAAGATCGCCTCGCTGACGCCCGGCTTCACCGGCGCCGATCTCGCCAACCTCGTCAACGAGGCGGCGCTCATCGCCACGCGCCGGCGCGCGGACATGGTCACCATGGCCGATTTCACCAGCGCGGTGGAGCGCATCGTCGCCGGCCTGGAGAAGCGCAAGCGCATCCTCAATGCCCAGGAGCGCCGCGTCGTCGCCCATCACGAGATGGGCCACACGCTGGTGGCGATGTCGCTGCCTGGCACCGACACCGTGCACAAGGTCTCGATCATTCCGCGCGGCATCGGCGCGCTCGGCTACACCATCCAGCGGCCGAGCGAGGACCGCTTCATCCAGACGCGCGAGGATCTGGAGAACCGGATGTGCGTGCTGCTCGGCGGCCGCGCCGCCGAGCATATCGTCTTCCACCATCTCTCGACCGGCGCCGCCGACGATCTCGCGAAGGTGACCAGCATCGCCCGCGACATGGTGACGCGCTACGGCATGGACGAGAAGCTCGGGCCGGTCTCCTACGACGCCGACCGGCCGACCTTCCTGCCCGGGGCGCCGCCGCCGATGGAGCCGCGCGGCTACAGCGACGAGACGGCGCATGGCATCGACCAGGCGGTGCAGGGCATCGTCGAGCGGACCTTCGCGCGCAGCGTCGCGCTGCTCGAGCGCCAGCGCGATCTGCTCGAGCGCAGCGCCGACCTGCTGCTGGAGAAGGAGACGCTCGACGAGGCGGATCTCGAGGCGATCAAGGCGCAGCTTCGGCCTGAGAAGGCCGTCGCGGCGCAGTGATGACGCCGCGGTTTCGCCGCGGCCTTGCTTGACAGCGGCGGGCGGCGCGCTATTCTTCGCGCTCGCCTCGGGGGATATCGGCCATGGCCAAGTCCAACACCATCTTGATCAAGCTCGTGAGCAGCGCGGACACCGGTTACTATTACGTAACCAAGAAGAATCCGCGCGCGAAGGCCGAGAAGATCGAGCTCAAGAAGTACGACCCGGTGGCGCGCAAGCACGTCCTGTTCAAGGAATCGAAGATCAAATAGCGCGCCCCAGCCGCGATCGATAGGGGAGCGCGCGGCTGGCCGGCACGGCGCAGGCCCTCGCGGTTGCATCTTCGACGAGCTCAGGGGCGACCGCTCTCGCCCGCCGACGACAAAGCTTTGCGTCGCGTCAGGACGCCTGGCTCACCGGCAGGATCTCGGCCACGGAACCCGCGACGCAGTTGCGGCCGCGGCCCTTCGCCTCGTAGAGCGCCTTGTCCGCGCGTTGCAGCATCGCGGTCGCGCTGTCGCCGCCCGCGCGCGCGACGGCGATGCCGACGCTGATCGTCACCTCGAGCTCGCCCATCCCCTCGCCCAGCGCGATCGGCTTGCCGGCGACGACGCTGCGCAGTCTTTCGGCGACCATCGCCGCGACCGCGAGCGGCGTCTCCGGCATGACGACGACGAATTCCTCGCCGCCATAGCGCGCCACCAGGTCGAAGCCGCGCACATGGCGCGCGATCCGGCTCGCCACCTCGCGCAGCACGGCATCGCCGGCGGGATGGCCGTGGCCGTCGTTGACGCGCTTGAAGTAGTCGATGTCGAGCATCAGCACCCCCGGCCCTTGCGCGCCCTCGGCGGCGCGCGCCATGAGGCCGTCGAGGTGGGCCATGAGATAGCGGCGGTTGTAGAGCCCGGTGAGGCTGTCGGTCAGCGCCAGCGCCAGGCTGCGCTGGTAGTTGTCCTGCAGGCGATCCTGCAGCCGCTTGCGGCGAATCTGGATGCGCGCGCGCGCCGTGAGCTCGTTCTTGTCCAGCGGCCGCACGATATAGTCGTTGGCGCCGAGATCGAGGCCCTTGGCCAGCCGCGGCAGATCCTCGCCATCGGCAACAAGCAAGATCGGCACGAGCCGGCTCGCCTCGTTGGCGCGCAGCTGCGCCACCAGGCGCAGCGCGTCCTGCCGGCCCGCGAGGCTCAAGATCACCAGGTCGACCGTGCCGTCGGCCATCTCGCCCAGCTGCTCGGGGCTCGCCGGGCGCAGCACCGCGGAAGCGACCGCCTGCAGCATCTCGCTCACGCGCTCTGCAACGAGGCCGCTCTCTTCCCACAATACGACGCGCGCCGGGCTCAGATCCTCGGCGCGACGGGTCTCGGCGATGACATTGTCGAAGCGGCCATAGACCTCCTCGCGCAGCCGCCATTCCTCCATCATGCGCTTCAGGCGCACGAGCGAGCGCACGCGCGCGAAGAGGGCGACGTCGTTGACCGGCTTGGTGAGGAAATCGTCGGCGCCGGCTTGCAGCCCGCGAACGCGGTCGGCCACCTCCGACAGCGCGGTCACCATCACCACCGGGATGTCCGCGGTCTGCGGCTCGGCCTTGAGCCGGCGGCAGACCTCGAAGCCATCCATCTCTGGCATCATGACGTCGAGCAGGACGATGTCGGGATGCTCGCTCTGCGCCAGCTCGAGCGCCTCGCGTCCGCTCGAGGCGGTGATGACCGTGAAATATTCGCTCGACAGCTTGGCCTCGAGGAGCCTGACGTTCACCTCGACGTCATCGACGACCAGAACGCGCGCCGACATGGGCTCGCTCTCAGCTCAGGAAACGTTCGACGGTCTGCAGAAAATTGGCGACTGAGATCGGCTTGGCGATATAGGCCTCGCAACCACCCTCGCGGATCTTCTCCTCGTCGCCCTTCATGGCGAAGGCCGTGACGGCAATGATCGGGATCGATTTGAGGTCGTCATCCTCCTTGATCCATTTCGTCACCTCGAGGCCGGAGACCTCGGGCAATTGAATGTCCATGAGGATGAGGTCAGGATGGTGCTGGCGTGCGAGCTTCAGCGCCTCCATGCCGTCCTTGGTCTGCAGCGTGGCGTAGCCATGCGCTTCCAGGAGGTCGTGGAAGAGCTTCATGTTGAGGTCGTTGTCCTCGACGATGAGAACCCGTTTGCTCATTGGAACATCCCTGCGTTCTTGTGAAAAGAGCGACACTGCCGCGACACGGGCTCCATACTCCGCGGCCCCACCAATCTCATGCTGCCCCGCGCTTTGGTACCTATAGTTTGGTTTACCTTAAGATTTCGTAACTTTTAGGCGTCACGCAGGCAAGCGCCAAGGCGAATCGGCCGACCATGCGCATCGGGATTGATCTCGGCGGCACCAAGATCGAGGCGGCGGCCCTCGACCGGCAGGGACGGCTGGCAACAAGCCGCCGCGTGGCCACCCCGGTGGGCGATTACGCCGGCACGGTCGAGGCCGTGCGACAGCTTGTCGCCGAGATCGAGACGGTGCTCGACCGGCGCTGCACGGTCGGCGTCGGCGTCCCCGGCTCGCTGTCGCCTTCCACCGGGCTGGTGCGGAATGCCAACTCGACCTGGCTGATCGGCAGGCCGTTCGACCGCGACGTCGCCGCGGCGCTCGGTCGTCCCGTAAAATTTGCCAATGACGCCAATTGCTTCGCTCTCTCCGAGGCGGTCGACGGGGCGGCCGCCGGTGCCTCCCCGGTCTTCGGCGCCATCCTCGGCACAGGGGTCGGCGGCGGCATCGTCATCGACGGGCGGCTGCTGACCGGCGCCAATGGCATCGCCGGCGAATGGGGCCATTCTCCGCTCCCCTGGCCCCAGGACGCCGAGCGGCCGGGGCCGCGCTGCTACTGCGGCAAGTCGGGATGCGTTGAGACCTTTTTGTCCGGCCCCGGCTTGGCGCTCGACCATCGCCGGGCGACCGGGGAGGCGCTCGATGCCGCCGCCATCGCCGACCGGGCCAAAGCGGGCAACGCGGCGGCGGCGGCAAGCCTCGGGCGCTACGAGGACCGGCTGGCGCGCGGGCTTGCCGCGGTGATCAACCTGCTCGATCCCGCGGTGATCGTTCTTGGCGGCGGGCTCAGCCGGATTGGCCGGCTCTATGAGCGCGTCCCGCTTCTGTGGGGCGCCTATGTCTTTTCCGATACGGTCGCCACAAGGCTGATGCCGCCGCGCCACGGCGATGCCAGCGGCGTGCGCGGCGCGGCCCGGCTCTGGGGCCTGGAAGAAGCGACGTGACCGCGCTCTGCCGCGATTGCGCCGCCCTTGCCGAAGAGATGCCGGAGGGCCGGCGCTGCGGGCAGTGCGGCTCGCCACGGCTCGTCGCCCATGCCGAGCTCGCGAGCCTGTCGCTGGCGCATGTCGATTGCGATGCCTTCTATGCCAGCGTCGAAAAGCGCGACCATCCCGAGCTGCTCGACCGCCCCGTGATCGTCGGCGGCGGCGCGCGCGGGGTGGTGCTCGCCTGCTGCTATGTCGCTCGGCTCTCAGGCATCCGCTCGGCGATGCCGATGTTCAAGGCGTTGAAGGCCTGCCCCGACGCTGTGGTGATCCGGCCGGACATGGCGAAATACCGCGCCGTCGGCCGCGAGGTGCGCGCCCTCATGCGGGCGACGACGCCGCTGGTCCAGCCGCTCTCCATCGATGAGGCGTTTCTCGACCTCGCCGGCACCGAGCGCGTCCATGGCGGCCCGCCGGCGCGCACGCTGGCCTTGCTGGCGCGCCGCATCGAGCGCGAGATCGGCGTCAGCGTGTCGATCGGGCTTTCCTACAACAAATTCCTCGCCAAGATCGCCTCCGACCTCGACAAGCCGCGCGGCTTTGCCGTCCTCGGCCGCGGCGAGACGCTCGACTTCCTTGCGCCCAAATCCGTCGGCCTGATCTGGGGCGTTGGCGCGGTACTGCAGCAGAAGCTGGCGCGCGACGGCATCGCCACCATCGCCGATCTGCGCCAGCGCAGCGAGCGCGAACTCACCGGCCGCTACGGCGCGATCGGCCGCCGCCTCGCCCGCTTCGCCCGCGGCGAGGACGACCGCGCCGTCGACCCCGATGCGCCGATGAAGAGCATCTCGGTCGAGACCACCTTCGCCCGCGACATCGCCCGCTATGATGCGTTCGCCGAGCAACTGCGGCTGCTCTGCGACAGCCTGGCGCGGCGCCTGGAGCGCGCCGCACGCGCGGCGGCGAGCGTGACGCTCAAGCTCAAGACCAGCGATTTCCGCGTCCTGAGCCGTACGCGCCGGCTCAGCGACCCGACGCAGCGCGCCGACATGCTCTACCGGGCCGCCTTGGCGCTGCTGCGCGAGACGGCCGACGGCACCGCCTTCCGCCTGATCGGCATCGGCGCCGACCGGCTCGTCGAGGCGGCGCTGGCCGATCCTCCCGATCTCTTCGCCGCCGCCAATGCCGGCGCGCGGCTGGCCGCGGGCGCCGAGGCGGTCGACGAAGACGATCTAGGCGAAGACGAGTGACGGTCAGCAGCTCGGGCGCGGCAGCGCCTCGATGTCGTCGAGCCTGGCACGGATGACGTAGTCGCCATAGTCGAGGGTCATGTCCTGCGACACGCCGTTGTCGAGGAGCCGCATGCCGAGCTCGTAATCCGGCTGTTCCTGCTTGCTGTCGGCGGGGAAGAAAGCGAGCCGCATGCGCCAGGATGGACGATTGAGCAGCGGACTTTTCGGCAGCTTCTCGTCCTCGGCGCTGGGGCCGGGCTTCAGCTCGGGCCCGATCACCGCCGTGATCTGTCCGGCATTCTCCACCGTGGCGCCGTCGAAGACCTTGCGCGAAACGAATTGATCGCCGGCCAGTGCGCGCTGGATCAGCAGCACGGTATGCGCAGTCGGGAAGAGCGTGCCGGCGGGCAGGGTCAAGGTTGCAGCCTTGGGCTTGGTGAACTCGGCCGAGCCGCCTTTGTCGACGCCGTCGAGCTTCGCCTCGCCCTTGATCTCTTCGTCGAGCTCGCCGTTGCGCAGCCGGCGCTCGTTGAAGCGATAGTGCAATCCGTCCTTCGCCTCCCAGGTCACCAGTGTCGAGCTCACTTCCATATTCTCTTGTTCGGCATATTCGAGCCGGAGGCGAAAGCGCTGCTGCACGGTCCAGCCCTCGCAGGTCTCGCCCCATTCATAGACCATGGCACCGGTGGCGCCGGTCACGCCGCTGGAGGATTTGGTCGCGGCGAGGCTGAGGCTGTAGAGCGCGCGATGCGGTGCGATATCAACGGCAAGGGCCGGCGCGCCGCCGAGCCAGAGCGCGACGGAAGATCCGATAAGGCAGGCGGACCAAGAGGTCATTCCACGAGATCCCGATGAGATGCAAGAACGCCAAGCGAAAGGCGCCGAGTATGTCATGCTTCGCCGAAGGAAGGTAGTAGTGCGGCCCGTAGGCGCCGGCACGCCCTGTCGGCAGCGGCTGCCGCGCGGCAGGTCTTGCCCAGCGACCAAATCGCGGAAATCCGCGATTTTCCCGCTTCCCGGCGCTGGCACGGGTTTTGCGCAAATGCCGCCGAACAGCCTAGGACAAGACCGATGCCTGTCCCTGCTGAAAATCGCTGGCATACGGACGAGACCGGCATCGCCCGCCTCACCCCGATCGCCAGCGCCGGCCCCAACGATCAAACGGCGCTGCTTGATTGGGCGCTCGCCGCCGCTGCTGCCGCCGAACAGCGCATCGCCGATCTCGAGGAGCGCCTCGCCTATCTCGAGAGCTTGTCGGTCACCGACGAGCTCACCACCGTGCTCAACCGCCGCGGCTTCCTGCTGGAGCTGACCCGGGCGATCGCGGCCGCCGGGCGCGGCGGGCCGCGGGGCGTGCTCATCGTCTGCGACCTCGATGGCTTCAAGGCGATCAATGATCGCTACGGCCACCGCACTGGCAACGAAGTGCTGCGCCAAGTCGCGGCCCGCCTGCGCCGACGCGTGCGCAAGAACGACGTGGTCGGCCGCCTCGGCGGCGACGAGTTCGCGCTGCTGCTGATCGGGGCGAGCTTGGCCAATGCGCGGCGCAAATGCCTCTACCTCGCCCGCGCGCTGACCGGCTCGCCGCCGGCGATCGAGGGTACGCCGATCCCCCTCAGCGCCAGCTTCGGCCTCGTCCAATATGACGGCAGCGAGGATCAGGAGGCGTTGTTGCACCGCGCCGATATGGCGATGTACGCGCAAAAGCGCCGCAACCCCGAGCGCTAGCCGGCCGCCGGCGCGAGCCTCAGAGCGCGGCGAGACGCAACTTCAGCGCCGCAGCCCCCTCGCCCGAAAGCGGCCCCACCACCACGCGATAGAAATGCCGGCCCTGGACTTCGGCCGGCACGATCCTCGCATTGAGCGCGGCATAGCGCGCCGCCGCATGCACGGCCTTGTCGCGATTGAGGAAGCTCCCCACCGTGACGTAGTGAGTCCCGGCGGCTGCCCGCTCGGGCGCCGGCGGCGCTGCCGCAAGGTCGGGGTGCGGCGTCGCGGCTTGGCCGGTCTCGACCGGGACGTCCTTGGCATGTTCTCCGGGTGTGGTGTCGCAGACCGGCTTGTCGCTCACTACCGGCCGTAGCAGCGCGCAATCATGCCCCGTGGCGGCGGAAATGCCGTGATCGGCGACCGACTTGCCGGTTGCGACGTAGCTCACGCCGTCAGCGGCCAAAGAGGCGATGGTAACCGCCGGCGGCACCGCGCAGCCGGCCGCCAGAAGCGGCAGCAGGAGCGGCGGAAGCGGCCACCGGAGGATGCGCAAGAGACCCGTCTTGCCAGTTGCGGCACGCCGATACTCGCGGAAGCTCCGGAACAAAGCAAGCAGAACGCGGGGCGCGCTCAGGCCTTGACCGGCGTTGGCGGCAGAGCCAAGCGGATGTGCAGCTCCTTCAGCCGCTCGGGCGTCACCTCGGAGGGCGCCTGCATCAGCAGGTCCTGCGCCTGCTGATTCATCGGGAAGGCGACGACCTCGCGGATATTGGGGGTATCGGCGAGCAGCATGACGATGCGGTCGATGCCCGGCGCCGAGCCGCCATGGGGCGGCGCGCCGAACCTGAAGGCGTTGAGCATGCCGCCGAACCGCGTCTCCACCTCGGCGGCCGAATACCCCGCGATTGCGAACGCCTTGTACATGATGTCGGCGCGATGGTTGCGAATCGCCCCCGAGCTGAGCTCAACGCCGTTGCAGACGATATCGTACTGAAAGGCCTTGATCGTCAGCGGGTCCTGCATGTTCAGCGCCTCGAGCCCGCCTTGCGGCATTGAGAACGGATTGTGGCTGAAATCGATCCGCCTAGTCTCCTCGTTGAACTCGTACATCGGGAAATCGACGATCCAGCAGAAGCGGAACTCGTGGGCGGCAATGAGGCCGAGCTCCTGGCCGATCCGCGTGCGCGCCGCCCCGGCGAGCTTCGCCGCCGCCGGCTTGGTGTCGCAGACGAAGAAGACGGCATCGCCGTCCTTAAGGCCCGCCAGCGCCTTGAGCCGGTCGAGCCGCGGCGGGTCGAGCAATTTGGCGATCGGGCCCCTGGCCGTGCCTTCGGCGAAGATGATGTAGCCGAGACCCGGCGCGCCCTCGCCGCGCGCCCAGTCGTTGAGTTTGTCGAAGAAGCTGCGCGGCTCGCGCGCGGCGCCCGGAACGGCGATGGCGCGCACCACGGCGCCGCCGTCGACCGCGCCGGCGAAGACTTTGAAGCCGGAGCCGCGGAACACCTCGCCCGCCTCCGATATCAGCAACGGGTTGCGCAGATCGGGCTTGTCGCTGCCGTATCGGAGCAGCGCATCCTCATAGGTGATGCGCGGAAAGGGCGGCGGGGTCACCGGTTTGCCGCCGCCGAACTCGACGAAGACGCCGTGCAGCACCGGCTCGATGGCGGCGAAGACGTCCTCCTGGGTGACGAAGGACATCTCGAAATCGAGCTGATAGAACTCTCCCGGCGAGCGGTCCGCGCGGCTCGCCTCGTCGCGGAAGCACGGCGCGATCTGAAAATAGCGGTCGAAGCCCGCCACCATCAGCAGCTGCTTGAATTGCTGCGGCGCCTGCGGCAGGGCATAGAACTTGCCGGGATGGAGCCGGCTGGGCACGAGATAGTCGCGCGCTCCTTCGGGCGAGCTCGCCGTCAGGATCGGCGTCTGGAATTCCATGAAACCCTGCTCGATCATGCGCCGGCGGATCGAGGCGATGACCCTGGAGCGCAGCACGATGTTCGCATGGATGCC
>JASHRZ010000523.1 GCA_030037055.1 Alphaproteobacteria bacterium | reverse complement strand
ATCCTCGGCGCGGCGCGCCGCTCGCCGGCGGCGCTTTATGGCGGCATGCTGTGCTTGAGCATCGCCGCCTACATCGTCAATTCCTGACTCAGCGTCTACGCGCTGCGTGCCCTGTGGCTGGTGCCGATCGCCGCCGCCAGCATGGGCGTGCCGGCGCTGTTCCTGCTCTATGCCCGCGCCAATTTCGATGACAATTTCGGTGCGTCCTGGCGCGGCCTGTGGCTCGCCACGATCGCGCTCGCCATCCGCCTCGCGCTTGCCGGCCGTGCGGCGGATCTGGTGGAGGAGCCGGCGCTTCCGCGTCGTGCTGGTGACGGCCGCCTTGATCTATTCGCCAGCGATCATCGTGTTGGAATTCAGCCTGCACGGGCCGGCCTTCGCCGCGCCGTTCAGCGCTACCAACGCCGCCGGGCTGCTCGCCATCACCTTCACCATCGCCGCCCGGGAGCTGTCGCTCGCGGCCGGACCGTTACCTCCGGCCCCATCCGCTCGCCGCGCGGTGCCCGCCCAGGCGCCGGCGCCGCCCGCCGACGAGCCCGCGCTGTTGGCTCGGCTGCGCCGGCTGATGGAGATCGAGAAAGCCTATCGCGAGGCCGGGCTCACCGTCGCCGGCCTTGCCGCGCGGCTCGAGATCCCGGCATATCGCGTGCGCCGGCCCATCAACCAGTGCCTCGGCCAGCGCAGTTTCAGCAGCTTCCTAGCGGCGCTCAAGGCGCTGGTGCTCGCCTTCCGGTGGAAAGAAGCTTGCGACTGGGGCGCCGCGCTGGCCTCGCTCGCCGACGCGCTCGGCCGCGACTACGTCGTCTACCGCTTTCTGCCGTTGAGCCTCGGGGCGCCGGTGATCGGCTTTGCCTGGAGCCATCGCCCGGCGACGATGCCGCATCACGGCGCCGGCGCCTTGAGCCTGCTCTTCCGCGGCCGGGAGTTCTTCTATTACTGGTTCCATCGCGTCTCGCACCGCGTGCGCTGGTCCTGGGCGACGCATGCGATCCATCACTCCTCCAACCAGCTCAACCTCGCCGCCGCCTACCGCTTCGGCTGGACCGGGTGGCTTTCGGCCACCGGCATTTTCTATGCGCCGCTGGTCTGGCTCGGATTTCCTCCCGCCGCCGTGTTCGGCGTGCTGTCGCTCAACCTGCTCTATCAGTTCTGGCGTCACGCTACCGGGATTCCGAAGCTCGGCTGGCTCGAATACATGTTCAACACGCCCTCGCATCACCACGTCCGCCACGCCGCCAATCTCGCCTATCTCGACGCCAATTACGGCGGCGTGCTGATCGTCTTCGACCGGCTGTTCGGCACCTGCATCGAGGAGCGTGCGGATCTACGGGCTGGTGAAGGCGCTGCGTTCCAACAATCCGCTCGTCATCAACTTGCATGAATGGCGTGCGCTCGGCCGCGATCTCTCTCAGGCGCGGCGCTGGCGCGACCGCTGGCGGTATCTCTTCGGCCCGCCCGGCTGGCGGTCGGACGAACAGGGCCTCACCAGCGAAAATATGCGTCGTGCCGCCGCCGCCGCGGAGTAGTCTGTCGCCGAGGCGAAGGAAAGCCATGGGACGAAGGCTCGAAGCGATCGCCATTGTCATCGTCCTCTCCTCGGCGCTCGCCGTACCGGGGCGAGCGCAGGATTGGCCGGCCTATGGCGGTGATGCCGGCGGCACGCGCTACTCCGCGGCGGACCAGATCACCCGCGAGAACGTGCGCCGGCTGAGCTTGGCCTGGACCTATCACACCGGCGATATGGAGCGGCGCGCCGAGGTGATGAAGTACAGCGCCACCGAGGTGACGCCGATCCTGGCCGACGGCAAGCTTGTCTTCTGCACCCCCTTCGACCGCGTCATCGCCCTCGATCCTGCCAGCGGGCGCGAGCTTTGGACGTTCGATCCTGCTCTCCCCGCCGATCTCAAGCCGGCGAGCGGCTTCTTCTGCCGCGGCGTCGCCCTCTGGCACGATGCTCAGGCGCCAGCCGATGCGCTCTGCGCCGCACGCATCTTCCTCGGCACCAACGATGCTCGCCTGATCGCGCTCGATCTCATCACCGGCAAGCGCTGCGCCGGTTTCGGCAAAAGCGGCGAGGTCGCGCTGCCGCTGGACATCGCGCCCAGATATCTGGGCGAGCTCCAGATCGATTCGGCGCCGGCCGTCGTTAACGACGTCGTCGTGGTCGGCTCCGGCGTCGACGACATGTTGCGCGCCCGTGCGCCGAGCGGGACGGTCTGGGGCATCGACGCGCGTAGCGGAGAGCGCCGCTGGAGCTTCGATCCCGTGCCGCGCCGCGCCCAAGATCCCGCCGCCGCCTCCTGGGCGGATGAGAGCTATTTGCGCTCCGCTGGCGGCGGAGCCTGGGCGCCGATCTCGGTCGATGCGGCACGCGACCTCGTCTTTCTGCCAACGGCGGGTCCCACGGCCTCCTTCTATGGCGGCCATCGGCAGGGCAACGATCTCTACACCTCCTCGGTGGTCGCCTTGCGCGCCAGCACGGGCGCCGTGGTCTGGTCCTTCCAGACGACGCATCACGACATCTGGGACTACGACGTGGCGGCGCAGCCGAGCCTCGTCACGCTCCATCGCGACGGGCGCGAGCTTGCCGTCGTCGTCGTCGCCGCCAAGACGGGCTTCGTCTTCGTCCTCGACCGCGACACCGGCGCGCCGCTCTTCCCCGTCGAGGAGCGGCCTTTTCCCGCGAGCGACGTGCCGGGCGAGACGACGTCGCCGACGCAGCCGGTGCCGCTGGCCCCGCCGCCGCTGGTGCCGCAGCGCCTCACCGCGGCCGATGCCTGGGGCTTGTTCTATGTCGACAAGCTCATCTGCCGGCGGCGGCTCGAAGCGCTCGACACCCGCGGCCTCTACGCGCCGCCGAGCCTTGAAGGCACTGTCGTCTTTCCCTTCACCGGCGGCGGCGGCAACTGGGGCGGCGGCGGCGCCGATCCCGGGCGCGGCCTTTTCATCGTCAACACCATGCGCATCGCCCATGTGATCCGGCTGATCCCGCGTGCGGACGAGGCGGCGGCGCGCGCGGCCAATCCCAAGCTGGAGATCGGCGCCGCGCTCGGCACGCCCTACGCGGCCGAGCGCGCGCTGCTCGTCTCGCCGCTCGGCATCCCCTGCAACCCGCCGCCCTGGGGCGTGCTCAGCGCCGTCGATCTCGCGGCCGGCGCGATCAAATGGCAGGTGCCGCTGGGCGAAAAGGCGTTCGGCTTGATCCGCGGTCTTCCCGGAATCGGCGGGCCGATCGTGACCGCCGGCGGCCTCGTCTTCATCGGCGCGGCCATGGACCAGTACATCCGCGCCTTCGACGTCGAGACCGGCGCCGAGCTGTGGAAGGCGAAGCTTCCGGCGGGCGGACAGGCGACTCCCATGACCTATGTCGCCAGCGGCCGGCAGTTCGTCGTCATCGCCGCGGGCGGCCATGCCCGCATGGGCACGACGTTGGGCGACGCCATCCTCGCCTTCGCCTTGCCGCAGTAGTGGCCGCGCTCAGCCCTTGGGCCGGAGCGTGGGGAAGGCGATGACGTCGCGGATCGACGGGCTGTCGGTGAGCAGCATCACCAGCCGGTCGATGCCGATTCCGAGCCCGCCGGCCGGCGGCATGCCGTGCTCGAGCGCGGTGACGAAATCCGCGTCGAGACGCTGCGCGTCCTCGTCGCCCAGTTCGCGCTCGCGCATCTGCGCCTGGAAGCGGACGAGCTGCTCCTGGGGATCGTTGAGCTCGGAATAGGCGTTGGCGATCTCCCAGCCGTTGATGAAGCTCTCGAAGCGCTCGGTGAGCCGGGGGTCGTTGCGGTCGGTCTTGGTCAGCGGCGAGATCTCGCGCGGGAACCCCGTCACGTGGATCGGCTCGATCAGCAGGCTCTCGACCCGCGTATTGAACACCGCATAGAGCGCGTGGCCCCAATCCGCCGTGTCCGCCAGCTCGATGCCCAGCCGCCGCGCCGCGGCGCGCGCCACGGCTGCGCTGTCGATGGCGAGGAAATCGATGCCGGTATGCTCCAGCACCAGCGCCGCCATCGGCGCGCGCCGCCAGGGCGCGGCCAGCTCGATCGCCTTGCCGCCATAGACGATGCGCGTCGTGCTTCCTGCCGTCAGCGCCGCTTCGGTGACGAGATGCTCCGTCATCTCCATCATCGCCTCGTAATCGACATAGGCCTGGTAGAGCTCGAGCAGGGTGAATTCGGGATTGTGCCGCGGCGAAATGCCTTCGTTGCGGAAGTTGCGGTTGATCTCGAACAGCTTGTCGGAGAGGCCGCCCACCAGCAGGCGCTTCAGGAACAGCTCCGGCGAGATGCGCAGATAGAGATCGATGTCAAGCGCGTTGTGATGGGTGATGAAGGGCTTCGCCGCAGCGCCGCCGGGAATCGCCTGCAGCATCGGCGTCTCGACCTCGAGGAAGCCGCGCTCGACCAGGCGCCGGCGGATGGACGCGATGATGCGCGAGCGCTGGCGCAGCACCGCGCGGCTGTCCTCGTTGACGATGAGGTCGAGATAACGCTGGCGGTAGCGCGTCTCGACATCGGCAAGCCCGTGATACTTCTCCGGCAGCGGCAGCAGCGCCTTGGCCAGCACAGCGACCTCCGTCGCGTTCACCGTCAGCTCGCCGCGCCTGGTGCGCCGGACGATGCCTTCGACGCCGATGATGTCGCCGAGATCAAGCAGCCGCACCACCGCGAGCTGCTGCTCGCTCAGCAGCTTCTTGTCGCTGAAGATCTGGATCTTGCCGGAGCTGTCGTGGAGATCGATGAACATGCCGCCGTTGCGCATGGCGCGGACGCGGCCGGCGACCGCGACCCGGTCCGCGGTGACGCTGTCGGGCGCGAGATCGGCGTAGCGCTCTTCGAGCACGCCGGCCTCGGCGCTGCGCGCGAAGGCGTAGGGATAGGGATCGACGCCGAGCGCCTTGAGCTGCCCCAGCTTGTCGAGCCGCGCCGCGCGGAATTGATTGTCGTCCTCGCCCGTCATGTCCTGCCAGTCCTGTGCGGGCCCGTTGTAACGAGTCGCAGGATCGCCTGCAAAGTCCGGCAGCAATTAACACGTACTAATTGTATAAGCCGTTCTACCGATGCCCTCTCCACCGGGCGTCGTCGTGCGCGCCAGGCCCGGCCGCATCCATGCGCAATATCGCATCGAGCTGCCGCGGCCGCGCCGGAGCACCGAGGCGCGGCTGCAGGCGTGAAGGAGCGCATGCTCGAGGACCTCGACTTCGCCGTCAAAGGCGGCGGCAGCGATCCCGAATTCGCGATCTGAGCCGGGATTGCTTGCGGCGGCGGTGCTGCCGGCGCAAGCAAATTATCGGTGATTTTAGCGAAAGCGTCGTCACATACGCCGTGCATATGCAGCGCGTTGTATGCGATTTTTCTGGTGCGGCGGCGGCTTCGACATAGAATGGCGAGCCAATTCCGGCGATGTGCGAGGAGGTGCGCCGATGTCCCGAACTATCAGCAGGACCCTCGCCGCGTGCGACGGGACGACGGCGATCGAATACGGGATGATTGCCGGCCTGATCTCGATCGCCATCGTCGCTGGCATTACCGCCATCGGCACGACGATTTCCGCCGATTTCTTCGGCCCGATTATCGGCGCGCTCTGAGCCGCCCAATCGGCGAAAAATTATGTGAGTTTAACCGGATTTTAAATAGAAATGTAAACAATACCGCTACGTCACTGCGCGTGAAAATGCTATTGGTTAGCCATCGCCGCCGAACGCAACGTCGGCCCCCGGCACAGGAGTGTAAACCGATGCTCGCAGTACTTTCCAAGCTCATGCGCGACGAGAGCGGTGCCACCGCCATCGAATATGGCCTGATCGCCGCATTGATCTCAGTGGTGATTATTGCCGCCATCACTGCGGTCGGTACACAGTTGTCGACGACCTTCAACACCATCTCGACCGACCTCAGCAACGCGAACGGCAACTAAGCCGCGCCGCTAGCCGGCGGCTGGGAGAGCTCTCTCCTCGCGGCCGGCGGCGGCGAGCGGCAGCACGCGGTCGTGGAACTCGCGCAGCGTGCTGCGATGGCCGACGCTCACCACGCTCGGCCGCCATGGCGCGCGGCGCAATAGCGCATAGAGCGCCGTCTCCGCCTTCTCATCAAGCGCCGAGGTCGCTTCGTCGAGAAAGACGATGGCGGGCTCGGTCAGCAGAATTCGCGCGAAGGCGAGCCGCTGCTGCTCGCCCAGCGACATGCGCTGCGCCCAGTTGTCGACGGCGTCGAGCTCGCCGGCGAATGCGCCAAGTCCCACCTCGCGCAGCACCTCCTCCAGCCGCTCCTTCGCCACCGCCCGGTCCTCCTCAGGATAGAGCAGCGCTGTGCGCAGGCTGCCGAGCGGCAGATAGGGCCGCTGCGGGACGAACAGCGTCCGGCCCTCGCCGATACGGACGCGACCGCGACCGAACGGCCAGATGCCGGCGAGCGCGCGCAGCAGCGTGCTCTTGCCGGTGCCGGTCGGCGCGGCGATCAGCACGAACTCGCCGGGCGCCACCGCCAGGGTGATGCTGCGCAGCAGCGGCCTGCCGTCGGGCAGATCGACGTCGAGAGCGGCGACCGCGAGCCCGCCGCCGCCGCGGGTCACTTCGATCGGCTGTGCGGCACGCGCAGCGGCGGCGATGTCGCGGGCGCGCCGATCGAAGCTGGAAAGCCGCTGCACCACGGACTGCCATTCGGCGATCTCGGCGTAGGAATTGACGATGAAGGACAGCGAGGTCTGCACCTGGCCGAAGGCGTCCGCCGTCTGCTGCAGGTCGCCGAAGCTGATCTGCTTGGCGAAGTAGCGCGGCGCCGCCACCAGATACGGGAAGACGATGGCAACCTGCGTATAGCCGCTGGTGTACCAGTTGAGCCGCTTCACCCGCTTCATGATGTTCCAGAAATTGCCGACGACGTAGCCGAAGCGGTCGATGAAGTTGCGGCGCTCGCGGCCCTCGCCGCCATAGAGCGCGACGCTCTCGGTGTTCTCGCGCAGCCGCACCATGCTGAAGCGGAAATCGGCTTCGTAGCGCTGCTGGTCGAAATTGAGGCGCACCAACGGCCGGCCGATCTTGAAGGTGAGCCAGGTGCCGCCGACGGCGTAGATCAGCGCGAACCACACCATATAGCCGGGGATCTCGACCTCGCCCAGCGGTCCCAGCGGGATCGCCGCCGACCCGGAGAGCCCCCAGAGAATGCCGAGGAAGGAGACCAGGGTGACGCCGGCGTTGAGGAAGCCGCTGGTGCCGATGGTGAGCGCGATCGTCGAACGCGTGAAGCGGTCGAGATCGTCGGAGATGCGCTGGTCGGGATTGTCGGTGACGCTGCCCTCGAGCTGGAGGCGGTAATAGGCGCGCTCGTCGAGCCAGAGATCGAGGTAGCGCCGCGTCAGCCAGCGCCGCCAGCGGATCTGCAGCATCTGCTGCAGATAGATCTGATAGACGGTGACGACGATCGCCGAGACGGCGATGACGCCGAAGACCACGAACTGATACTTGAACGCCGCCCAGTCGTATTCCTGGATGGCGTTGAAGAAGTCGCGGTTCCACATGTTGAAGCGGACGTTGATGTAGACCGAGGTGAGGTTGAGCGTGATGACGGCGACCAGCAGTCCCCAGGCCCACCACCGGTCCTCCGAGGACCAATAGGGCTTGGCAAGACGCCAGGCGTCATGCAAAAAGCTTCGCTTTTTCTCGATCATCGCCGAAACTCCTCAAGCTCGGTCATGTCGGATCCACGTGAATTTCCCCGGGAGCTCTGCCGCGGCGTCTGCCGCGCGCTTGCCCATCGCGGCTTCGCCACCCTGTCGGAGGTCTCGCTCGCCAACGGCCGGCGCGCCGATGTGCTGGCGCTGGGACGGGATGGAGAGCTGGTCATCGTCGAGATCAAATCCTCGGTGGCCGATTTCAAGAACGACCGTAAGTGGCCGGAATACCGCGCGTTCTGCGATCGCCTCTACTTCGCCGTTCCCGGCGCCTTTCCGCAGGAGCTTATCCCCGAGGAGTGCGGCCTCATCGTGGCCGACGGTTTCGGTGCCGCGGTCTTGCGCGAAGGCTTCGCCGCGCCGCTGGCGGCGGCGCGCCGGCGCGCCGTGCTGCTGCGTTTTGCCGCGCTCGCCGCCGGCCGCCTGCGCCGCCTGGTCGATCCCGACATCGACGATCCCGAGCTGGGGTAAGGGAGAAGTTGTCAGTTTTAAGTTGTCAGTCTTCAGTAGCGCGCAACTGACAACTGAGCACTGACAACTTCCTCCTCATCTCGCCAGCCGCGCGATCGTCGCCGTCGTGCTGAAGCCCGGCAGCAGCGGCGCCAGCACCACCTTGCCGCCATAGCTCTCGACGAAATCGGCGCCGACCACCTGGTCGCGGCGGTAATCGGCGCCCTTCACCAGGATGTCGGGCTTGAGCTCGGCAATGAGGCCGAGCGGCGTGTCCTCCTCGAACAGGACGACGAGATCGACCGAGGCGAGCGAGCCGAGCACGGCGGCGCGCGCCTGCTCGTTCTGCACCGGCCGGTCCGGCCCCTTGAGACGCGCCACCGAGGCGTCGCTGTTGAGCCCGACCACCAGCCGGTCGCATTGCGCGCGCGTATAGGACAGCAGCGCGATATGGCCGGGATGCAGAAGGTCGAAGCAGCCGTTGGTGAAGCCGACGCGCAGCCCGTTGCGCCGCCAGCGCGCGACATGGTCGAGCGCCAGCGGCAGCGGCAACGCCTTGCGCTGGGCGAGCGTGTCGCGGTCCACCAAAGTCTCGATCAGCTCGTTGGCATGCACCACCGCGGTGCCGACCTTGCCGACGACGATGCCGGCGGCGACATTGGCGAGCCGCGCCGCCGCCAGCATCGGCGCGCCGGCGGCGAGCGCCGCCGCCAGCACCGCGATCGCCGTGTCGCCCGCTCCCGAGACGTCATAAACCTCGCGCGCCGCGGCGGCGAGCGGGGTGGCGGCGCCCGATCCCTCCACCAGGAGCATGCCGTCCTGGCCCAGCGACACCAGCACTGCGCCGAAGCCGTGCTCGCCGATCAGCGCGCGCGCCGCCTCGATGACCTCCGCCTCGCTGCCGACCGGCCGCCTGGTCGCCTCGCCGAGCTCGCGCCGGTTGGGCTTCAGCACGCTCGCGCCGCGGTAGGCAGCGTAATCCCTGCCCTTGGGGTCCACCACGACGCGATGGCCGGCCGCCACCGCCGTGGCGATGAGCTCCGCGGCCAGGCCATCGGCCAGCACGCCCTTGGCATAATCGGACAGCACCGTGACCTCGTAATGCGGCAGCACCTCTTCGACCATGCGCCGGAAATCCTCGCGCAGGCTGCCCTTGAGCGCCGCCGCCTGCTCGCGGTCGGCGCGCAGCATCTGCTGAGTCTCGGCGA
This sequence comes from Alphaproteobacteria bacterium, assembly GCA_030037055.1. Taxonomy (GTDB): domain Bacteria; phylum Pseudomonadota; class Alphaproteobacteria; order ATCC43930; family CGMCC-115725; genus DAHUYF01. The sequence continues at coordinate 518 of JASHRZ010000523.1, read as the reverse complement.
TGTAGCGCGTCTTGATCGTCGTCGTGCGGCCGCGCTCGCTCAGCACGTGCGCCTCGATGCCGCCAAGCCCGGCCACCAGCGTGCCCACTTCGCGCCCGGCCGCGTCGCCGCCGGTCACCGAGACAAAGCAGCCCTGTGCGCCGATGGCGTGTAGATTGCTCAGCACGTTGCCGGCGCCGCCGAGCTTGCGGCTCTCGCGCTCGACGCGCAACACCGGGATCGGCGCTTCGGGCGAAACGCGCTCGACCCGGCCATAGACGTAATGATCGAGCATCACGTCGCCGACGCACAGCACGCGCGACCGCGTCAGCGCCTCGACCAGCGGAATCAGGTCGGTGTCCGACATGGCGGTGGTCTTAAGGCGAGAGGTAGCTCAAGGCAAGGGGCTAGGACGCTGCCGCATCCATGACCGGCGCCGCGCGCAGCCCCAGCGCCCGCTCGAGCTGACGGAACGCGCGCTCCCTGTCGTGGTAGTCCTGCGCCGCCCGGCGCGCCGCGGCGCCGCGCCGGCGGCGCTC